>CAUUUY010000047.1:0-9409 GCA_963548305.1 uncultured Oribacterium sp. | reverse complement strand
AAAATCAATTAGTACAAGCTAACAACAAATTATCCGTATATTAGTGCAAGATGATTCAAAATATTGCAATTAAAGGAACTAAAAACATTGTCTTATATTAAGAAATAATTCAAAATATTACGCATTATAAAATCCAATCAAAGATATAGTGAATCCTTAAGAAGGTAAAATCAGAAGTAGAATAAGAATAGATTGAAGCCCCTCCCTCAATCGCCTATAATTCTTTTATATAAAGAGATGAATGATAAAAAGAGAAAAAAACATTAGGAAAGGAGCAGGCAGGAATTCATGGAATTTACCCGGGAGCAAAGACAGGCGATAGAGACAGGGGCGGAGAAGGCCCTGGTGGTGGCGGGGCCGGGTTCCGGGAAAACCACCGTGCTTACGGAGCGTCTTTGCACCCTATTGGAAAGGGGAGTTCCTGCGGAAAAAATCCTGCTTCTTTCCTTTACCAGAGCTTCCAGTAAGGAGATGGAGGAACGTTTTTTTCGGAAAATGGGGATTAGAGCAGGCAGACCGAGATTTTCCACCATCCATGCCCTTTGCTTTTCCTTACTTCGAGAAGACCTGGGCTATAAAAAAGAAGATCTTGTGAACCTTTATGAGAAAATGGATTGGCTTTCCCAATACTATCTGGAAAAGGGAATTCTTCGGGAGGAGGTGCAGGAACTGCTTCCCGGCTTGATTGCCCGGATTTCCTATTTTAAATCCATAGGGGAAAGGGAGAGAATTGCCTACCTGCAAAAGGAGAAGCAGGAGGATTTTCTTGCCCTCTATCATTTTTATGAGGAGAGCAGGAAGAAGAGGGGGAAGCTGGATTTTGAGGATCTGCTTTTAGAGGTACTTCGTATCTTCATGGAAAAAGGAAACCTGGCAAAGGCCTGGCAAAGCCGTTTTTCCCATATCCTTGTGGATGAATTCCAAGACCTTTCTCTGGTACAGTATGAGATTATCAAGGCCTTGGCAAAATCTCCCAATGCCCTCTTTGTGGTGGGGGATGAGGATCAAAGCATTTACGGCTTTCGGGGAGCGAGCCCGGGAATTCTTCTCTCCTTTACCAAGGATTACCCGAACTGCGAAAGGATTTTTTTAAGTGATAATTTCCGTTCCTATAGGGAAATCGTGGAGCTAAGCAAGAGGCTCATCGGAAAGAATAAAGAACGTTTTCAAAAGAAGCTTCAGGGCAGGCAGGGAAGCGGGGGGAAGGCAAAGTATTACGCTTTAGCCACAGGAAAGGAAGAAGCAAAACTTTTGGTACAGCATATCGAAGAAGCGAAGGAAGAGGGCTGTCCCTTGGAAGAGATGGCTATTCTTTGTAGAAGCAGAAAGCAAATCCCCGCCTTACTGCCTCTCTTTATGGAAAGGGGCATTCCCTACAGCCTTACGGAAGAGGTGCAAAATGTTTTTCAGCACTTTGTGGGAAAGGATATTTTGGCCTATCTTCGCCTGAGCATGAATATTGAAAGCAGGGGAGAACTTCTGCAAATCCTGAATAAACCCTATCGGGGCTTGCTTCGGGAGAAAATCCAAAGGGAGGAAAGTCCCTTTTCGGATTTGAAAAAGGCCTATAGAGGAAGAAAAGAGGAAAGAGCCCTGCTCCTTTTGGAAGCTCAGCTTCAGAAAATGCAGGAGCTGCCGGTACAGGAAAGAATCCTTTTTATCCGAAAAGATATGGGCTATGAGCAGTATCTGGAAAGCTTTGCCAAGAAGAAAAATCGGGACTTTGAGGAATTGCAAAGTCTTTTGGAGGAGCTTACGGCCATGGCGGAGCAGACGGAGGGAGTGGAAGCCTTTTTCCGTTTTGTGGAAAAATTTAATGCAGACTGCCTGCAAAGGCAGAAGGAAGAAAGCGGGGAAGGGGTTCGGATCATGACCTACCACGGGGCAAAGGGACTGGAGTTTGATGAGGTCTTTTTGCCGGACTGCATCGAGGGGATTATTCCGGATGGAAGAGCCAAAACCCAAGAAGAACTGGAAGAAGAAAGACGAAGCTTTTATGTGGCATTGACCAGAGCCAGAAAGAAAATTCACATCTATGTCACAAAAGAACGATACAGTAAAAAGGTAAAACCCTCCCGCTTTATTCCGGAGCTTTTAGGAGGGTAGGAAGGGGCGCAATGGAAAAGATTAAGATTTTAGTGGTGGATGATGAAGAAAGAATGCAGAAATTGCTGAAGGACTTTCTGAAAATGAAGGACTACGAAGTGCTTTTGGCCGGAAACGGAGAGGAAGCCATTGATTTATTTTTTAAGGAGAAAAGCATTGCCCTGATTATTTTGGATGTGATGATGCCGAAGATGGACGGCTGGACCGTCTTGAAGACCATTCGAGAGCATTCCAAGGTTCCGGTAATTATGCTTACCGCCCGTTCCGAGGAAAATGATGAGTTAAAGGGCTTTGACTACGGGGCGGATGAATACATTTCCAAACCCTTCTCCCCGAAGATTCTGGTGGCAAGAGTAGAGGCTTTGCTTCGCCGTTCCGGGGTGCAGAAGGAAGAGCTTTTGGAGGTGGGAGGCATCGTGATTGATGAGGCGGCCCACAGTGTTACGGTGGACGAAAAGCCTATAGAGCTTAGCTTTAAGGAATATGAGCTTTTACAGTATTTTGTGGAAAATAAGGGAATTGCCTTGTCCAGAGAAAAGATTCTCAACAACGTTTGGAACTATGATTATTTTGGAGATGCCAGAACCATTGATACCCATGTGAAAAAGCTTCGTGCCAAATTAATGGACAAGGGAGACTATATCAAAACCGTTTGGGGTATGGGCTATAAGTTCGAAGTGGAATAGGAGGGTGTCTTGACCGAAAAATGTCGAAAAAGAAACAGTTTGCAAAGGCGCTTTACCCTGCTTTTTGCCTTTGTATTTTCCATGCTTTTGATTCTTCTTCTGGTGGGAAACAGCTTTTTTCTGGAAAGCCTTTATGAAAACCGAAAGGTGCATGTGCTGGAGAAGGCCTATATGGAGCTGGACCGGATTTTGCAGCAGGGGGAGGGATTTTCCAAGGACTTTCCCACGGAAGCGGAAAGTCAGGAAGGGAAGGAAACTGCCGCCAGCAAATACGTTCGCTTTTTAACGGAGAAGGAAAATATCTCCATTATCGTGATGGATGACAGCAGTGACGGGGTGTATACATCCTCTGCCAATCCCCAGTCCCTGATTCATAGACTATCTTCCTATATTTTCGGAAAAGCGGATGAGGATACAAGGAAGATTTTAAATAAGGGAGATAATTTCACGATATTGAAAACAAAGGGGGAGAACAAGGAGACAGGATATCTGGAGGCCTGGGGATATTTTTCCAATAACAGTACCTCCTTTATGATGTCCATGCCCCTGGCCAGCTTAAAGGAAGCGGTATCCTTCTTTAATTATCTTCTCCTATTTTTAGGAGGCAGTATTCTGTTCTTCGGTACCTTGGCGGTATATTTTACAGGGCGAAGAGTGACAAGACCTTTAAAGGAGCTGGCTAAGCTGTCCCAAAAGATGAGCCAACTGGATTTTACCGCCCGTTTTCAGGGGAGCAATCTGGAGGAAATCGAGGTTTTGGGAGAGTCCATGAACAGCCTTTCCCAAAGGCTGGAGGATACCATAGGAGATTTAAAAAAAGCCAACAATGAACTGCAAAGCGATATAGAGAACAAAAATCTCATCGACCAAAAAAGACAGGAATTTGTGGCCAATGTTTCCCATGAACTAAAGACCCCTATTGCTCTGATTATGGGCTATGCAGAGGGGCTGGGAGAGGGACTTTGTGAAGATGAGGAAAGCAGAGCCTATTATTCCTCCGTCATTGTGGATGAGGCAAAGCGCATGAACCATATGGTAAAGGAGCTGATGAGCCTTTCCGCCATGGAGCAGGGAAAGGATTTGCCGGATTTCAGCCTTTTGGATATGGCCAAGCTTACCAAGGGAGTGCTCAGCACTATGGAGATTCTTTTGAAACAGGAAGGGATTTCCGTGGAGGTGGATATTCCTGAGGGACTTTTCCTTTGGGGGGATGAGTTCAAGGTGGAAGAGGTCTTGATGAATTATTTGCAAAATGCCATTCACCATGTGGGAGAACCGAAGCAAATCAGTATTTATACGGAAAATCGTGGACAAAAGACGGTGGAAATCCATGTGCGAAATACGGGAAATCCCATTCCCGAAGAGGATTTACCCAGAGTGTTTGAGAAATTTTACAAGGTGGATAAGGCCCATTCCCGTTCCTATGGCGGCTCCGGACTGGGGCTTAGCATTGTAAAGGCCATTATGGACAGCCATCATCAGGAATGTGGCTGTAAGAATACCTTAACCGGAGTGGATTTTTGGTTTACCTTGGAAAAGGGAGAGACGACAAAAACTTAATTTACTTGAAATTTTGATGCAAAATAGTATTTCTATGCTATACTGTATCTGATTTTGAAAGGAGGACTTCATGGAGAATATGAACAACATGAACAATTATGAAAATGACAATATGCAGAACTGGCAGCAGCAGGAAGAGCTTCCTGTATATCATCGTGAGCTTTCCGGAAGACAGTACAATGTGCTGATTGGTGTACATTTGCTCTTCGGCTTAGCACTTACCTCATTTTTGTGTATGAAGTTGCCCTATGTTTTGCCACAGGTTTATTCTGTGCACCCTGTAATATTTACAATAGGATTTTTTGTCACCTGTTTGGTGGGGAGCTGGATTGCTGCAAAGGAAAATTACCTCCTTTCCATCATCGGTTACACTATGAATGTTTTAGGCTTTGGAGCGCTTCTCTCCTTGACCTTAATGATTTATCCTGCTCACCTGATCTTTATTGCGGCGGTTTTAACCTTTGTAGTGGTATTAACCATGACGGTTGCGGCAGTGTTTATGCCGAATGCCTTCCTTTCCTTGAGAAAAGTGCTCTTTATCTCTCTGATTGGCTTGGTAATCGCTGAACTTACTTGTGTTGCCTTAGGTCTTTTTATACCGAATTTCCTTTTACTGATTGGTATTTTTATTTTCTCCTTATATGTAGGCTACGACTGGGCGAGAGGACAGCAGTATCCTTATACTCCAAGTTATGCTTGCTATACCGCATTACGGCTGTATATGGATATCATTAACCTCTTTATCCGTATCCTTCGTTTGATGGGTAGAAGAAGATAACTTGGCGAAGTGAAAGACTGTAAAGTGGTATTACAGCCGGCTGCGCGGATAGAATTGATGTTGAATGATGAAGAGGATTTAAGAAGGAAAAGGAAGACAGGGATGTTGGTCTTCCTTTTTTCTCGCAAAGAAAGTGTTGTGTTTTTCGAGAATAAAGGCACAGCAAACGAAAAGAGAATCGAATGAAAGAAGAAGCGTTGCAAAGCGAAGGCCTGGGAAGAGAAGACTCGCAAAGAGAAAATCTCCGAAGAGAGGACACGCAGATAGAAAGTCTGCAAATAGAAGAGCTGCAAAGGGAACTCAGCGTTTTGATGCAGGAGATGCTTTTAAAGCATCAGGAATCGGATGCGGAAGTCTTTCGGATTTGGTGGGAGGAAGAAGGTCGACAGGAACGTTATTTTTCCCTCCAAAGAAGAATTGAGGAACTGGAAGAAGCGGAATGGAAGAAGAGAGTTCTTCCCTATGCCTATGAAGAGGAAGTGTTTCATGAAGTGTAAGCATTGTCAAAGGGAAATTGAAGATTCGGCTACTGTATGCCCCTATTGTAAGACTCCCGTCATTCGTATTACGCCGAAAAAGGTCTGCGGGTATTGCTACACGGAGTTAAAGAAGGGGGATAAGGTTTGTAAAGGTTGTGGCAGGAAGATTCCGGAGGAGCTTTTAAAGCTTTGGGCGGAAGAGGCAAAGTCTTCCCAAAATTCTCAAGAGCAGGAGGAAAATAAGGAGTATAGGGAAGATTCCTTGGACAAGAAGAATCCTTCGGAAAAAAGAGAAATTCTTCTCTTTTCCAAAAAGGAGAGAGAGGAAAAGCCAAGTGCTCCGGATCAGGAATTTTTATGCCTGATGTTAAGCATTTGTCCGCCCCTTGCGGCAGTAATCTTTCGTCTTCTTTTTTCTTCCACAGGATTTCTGCCCTGGCAGATAACCATTCTTTTTGTCTACTGCCTTTCTTCTATGGCCTTGGCTTATTTTTTGGAAGGAAGCATTGCCAAGCGTTGGAAAGAGGAGAAGGGGAAGGCGCTGGGAGAAGGATACAGGAGCTTGTTTTATCTTTGCCCTCCGGCGACCATTTACTTCCTTCTGAAGGAAAATGAGAAGAACCAATTTTCCTTCTTCCTGGTTTTACATTTTGCTTTATTATTACTCTGCTTTTTGCCCTTTTATTGATTTTCGGAAAATGAAGGTGGATAGAAAGGAAGAAAAGCTTCTGAATAATTGAAGAAACAATGAAAGAAGAAAAGCTTCTGAATAATCGAAGGAGTTATGAAAGAAAAAAAGTTTTTGAATAATTGAAGGAACTATGAAAGGAGAACAACTTGATCTATTCCTTTTTTGCCCTGCTTTCCCGAATGAAATATATTGACCGCTGGGCTTTGATGCGAAATGCCAGGGAAGAGAATCTTTCCGAGCATTGTCTGGAGGTGGCGATTTTAAGCCATGCCTTGGCGACCATAGGAAATATTCGCCTTGAAAAGAAGCTTTCTCCGGAAAAATTGGCCTTGAGAGCCTTATATCATGATGCCTCCGAAATCCTCACCGGAGATATGCCTACTCCCGTAAAATATGGAAAGGAAACTCTTCGTGCCGCCTATAAAGAAGTGGAAAAGGAGGCGGAGGAGCAATTGCTTCTGGCTTTGCCTAAGGATATGCAGGGGGCGTACAGGGAACTGTTCTTCCCGGCTGAGGAGGAGAATGCCGCCTATGAAAATAGGCTCTTAAAGGCGGCGGATAAGCTTTCCGCCTTAATTAAGTGTAGGGAGGAAATCAGAGCCGGCAATCAGGAATTTTCCACAGCTTTACAATCCACAGAAAAGATCATAGAAAATCTGGCGAAGGAGCTTCCGGAGCTTCGGATTTTTCTGGAGGATTTTTTACCGGCCTACGGAAAGACGCTGGATGAACTTACGGAATCTATTTTGCAAAAATAAAAGAGCAACAGCAAAAATAAAAGGCCAGCTGTATTTTTGCATTGACAACGATAGAATACTCCTATAGAATAATGATAATAATTATTATTTTAAAACCGCTGTTATCTATAAGGGGTAACAGCTTATAGAAAAAGGAGGTAGTATGTCATTATTAAACAAGGAAGTGGAGGATTTTTCCGTTAACGCTTACCACAAGGACAGCTTTTGCACTGTGGAGAAGAAGGACATTTTAGGAAAGTGGTCTGTATTCTTTTTCTATCCCGCGGATTTTAGCTTTGTTTGTCCTACAGAGCTGGAAGATTTGCAGAACAAGTATGCGGAGTTTCAGAAGATTGGCTGTGAAATCTATTCCGTATCTACCGATACCCATTTCGTGCATAAGGCTTGGCACGATGCATCTTCCAAGATTGGAAAATTAAGTTTTCCGATGCTCTCCGATCCCAGCCATAGCCTTTCCAAGGCCTTTGAAGTATTTCCGGAGAATGGAAGCCTTGCGGAAAGAGGAAGCTTCATTGTGAATCCGGAAGGAAAGATTGTAACCTATGAAGTAAGTGCCGGAAATATCGGAAGAAATGCGGATGAGCTTCTTCGTAAGGTTCAGGCCTGCCAGTTTGTTGCCGAGCATGGCAATGAAGCTTGCCCTGCAAGATGGACACCGGGAGAAAAGACATTAAAGCCCGGAATTGACTTAGTTGGAAAGATTTAATAAAGAATTGAATCAAGAGATTTTCCCATTCGCAATTCTGTGTTAGAATTCTGCGAATGGGATTTTTTATTCTTAACGAGTGTCCCGCGCGCGTTGTGCGATATCTCGTTTGCTAGGGACTTCTGAATGTAGGGGAAGATTATAAAATGTAGGGAGAGATTATAAATCTTCTGAAATAGAGTGTAGAAATATAGTGTTAAAATATAAGGGAATAAGGGGAAAGTATGGGATTTCTCTTTGAAGAGAAAGAAGATAGGAATGGAAAATATGCGGAAATCACCGGATACGAGGGTCGTATTCGGCATTTGCTGATTCCGAAAACAGTGGAAAATGAAGCAGGACTCCTCCTTCCGGTGCAGGTGATTGGCAGCCATGCCTTTGACGGCAGGGAGGATTTATGCTCGGTGGAGCTTCCGGAGACGGTGCACACCCTAAGAAGTTTTTCCTTTTTTAACTGTGTTCACCTTTCTCATATTCGTCTCTTTGACAGCATTGAAGATTATTATGACGGTAGCTTTCGGCAGTGCAGAAGTCTGCAGGAAATTGATGTACAGTTGCTTAGAGAAGGACGTTTTCAGATTCTTCGAGATATCTTAGGGGACAGTGACAGGCAGATTCTTCTGCATTTGATTATGGAAAAAGGCGAGTGCGCCCTGCTTTTTCCCGGATATGTGGATAAGGTTCGGGAAAATACCATGGCCAGGCAGATTCACGATACGATAGAGGGCTGCGGCTACAGCTACAGGCAAACAGTAGGTCGTTCTCAAATAGATTTTCGTCTTTATGATAAGCATTTCCAAAGGGCTACCTATGATACCAAAGAGGCGGCGGTGTTGATTGCCCTTTGCAGACTCCGATATCCTATGGAGTTACTGGACTGGGCGAAGGAAGAGTATCTTCATTTTTTGAAAGAAGAAGGAGAATTCTCCATTTCCTTTCTCTTGGAAGAGGGAGAAGAGGAGTGGATTCGTTATTATTTGTCTTTGGAAATTTTGTCTAAGGAGGCCTGTGAGAAGGCTCTTTCTCTCTTGTGGAAGCAGGAGCGTCCGGAGCTTACGGCCCTGTTTTTAGCTTATCAGGAAAAGCATTTTCCCAAGAAAAAGGAGGAGATGTTCTTTGATATTTCGGAGTTGTAAGAGGAAAAGTTTAGGGAAGAATGATTTGGAAGTAATGATGCGGGATAATGTTCACTAATCGACTGAAATTTTCGTGGATATAGTAATCTTGTGAAATTGTGTATGGAAAGGAAGGAAAATGAAGGGAAAAAGGGAAGAAAGACGTCCTACCGCCCAGGGAAGTTTAAATGACCTTGGCAGCAGGATTTTAAATCAATCTCGTTATGAACTAAGCCTTTCCATGCGGCATTTGGCCAGAGCTTTGGATAGGCTTCCCTATGAGATGGATTTTAATACCCAAAGGATGGGAACGGAGGGGGAGCGGATTCATTTTCATCCGGAGTTTATCTTTCAGCTTTTTATGGAAAGTCCCCAGAAGTTAAATCGTCTTTATATGCATAGCCTGCTTCATTGCCTTTTTCGGCATATGTTTAAAAATGAAGACAAGAAGGAAGAGCTTTGGAACATGGCCTGTGATATTCATGTGGAGTATGTGCTGGATTCTTTGGATGTGGACTTACTGAAAAGAC
>CAUUUY010000046.1:0-9420 GCA_963548305.1 uncultured Oribacterium sp. | reverse complement strand
CTGGAGGACTTTTCCTTAGAGCTTAGAAGGATTCAGGCCTTATCCGAGCCGGAGCGGAAGGAAAGGATGGGAGACAGCTTCTTTTCCTTAAAGAAATACAGAAAGGCCTTGGATGCCTATCAGGACGCTTATCATTTGGAGGAAAACGGCAGAAGGCTTCGTAAGATTGCAGAGTCTTACCTGTATTTAAAGCAGTTTCAAAGAGCAGGAGATGCCTTTGCGAAATTATATAGAAAAAATCAGGATAAGGCTGCCTTACGAAGATTGTATTTCCTGTCTCAGATTACCTTTCCGAAAGATCGGTACAAGGAGCTTTGGCAGGGAGTAGAGGAAGACCTGGTCAAGGAATGGCAGGCAGAATGGGAAGACGCTTTGAAAGAAGCGGAGCAGGCGGAAGGAATTTTGGAGCTGAAGAATGCCTATAACGAGGGAGAAGAGGCATTTTTCCAAGAAGCGGAGAAAAAGCTGGAAGCCTGGAAAGAAGAAATACGTGGTAGAGCCTAGTTACAGGAGGGGAAAATGAAAGAACTTGCAAAACAATATAATCCGGAAGAGGTAGAGGACCGTATCTACGAAAAGTGGCTGAAGGGAAATGCCTTCGCCGCAAAGGTAAACCCTAATAAGAAACCCTTTACCATTATGATGCCGCCTCCCAATGTTACCGGGCAGCTGCACATGGGACACGCCCTGGACAATGCCTTACAGGATACCCTGATTCGCTTTAAGAGAATGCAGGGCTTTGAGGCTTTGTGGCAGCCGGGAACGGATCATGCCGCCATTGCCACAGAGGTAAAGGTTATCAATAAGTTAAAGGATATGGGCATTGATAAGTGGGAGCTGGGAAGAGAAGGCTTCTTAAAGGAGGCCTGGAAGTGGAAGGAGGAGTACGAGGATCGTATTGTCAACCAGCTCCATAAGATGGGTTCCTCCGCTGACTGGAATCGTCTCCGTTTTACCATGGACGAGGGTTGCTCCCATGCGGTATTGGAGACCTTTGTCCGTCTGTATAAGAAGGGCTTGATTTACCGCGGCTCCAGAATGATTAACTGGTGTCCGGTTTGTAATACATCCATTTCCGATGCGGAGGTTTTGCATGAGGAGCAGGAAGGCTCCTTCTGGCACATCCTTTACCCGGTAGTGGGAGAGGAAGGTCGCTTTGTGGAGATTGCTACCACCAGACCGGAAACTCTCTTAGGGGATATGGCGGTGGCTGTAAATCCTGAGGATGAAAGATATAAGGACATCGTAGGAAAACAGCTGCATCTTCCTTTGACGGACAGAGTGATTCCGGTGATTGCGGATGCCTATGTGGATAAGGAATTCGGAACCGGTTGTGTAAAGATTACTCCTGCCCATGATCCCAACGACTTCCTTGTAGGAGAAAGACATGGCTTAGAGGTTTTAAACATCTTAACGGATGATGCCAAGATTCTCTGTGAAGGCTCCCCCTATAACGGCATGGATCGTTATGAAGCCAGAAAGAAGATGGTGGAGGATTTAGAGAAGCAGGGACTGTTAAAGAAGGTAGTGCCCCACAGTCACAATGTAGGTGTGCATGATCGTTGCGGAACCACCGTTGAGCCTATGGTGAAGCCCCAGTGGTTTGTGAAGATGGAAGAGCTGGCAAAGCCTGCTATCGAAGCACTGAACAAGGGAGATTTGGAATTTGTTCCGGAAAACTACGGAAAGACCTACCTGCATTGGCTGGAAAATATCAAGGACTGGTGTATTTCCCGTCAGCTTTGGTGGGGACATCGCATTCCCGCTTACTATTGTGAGGACTGCGGGGAGTTGATTGTATCCCTGGAAAAGCCGGAATGTTGTCCAAAGTGTAAGAGTACCGCCCTTCGTCAGGATGAGGATACCCTGGATACCTGGTTCTCCAGTGCCCTTTGGCCCTTTGAGACTCTGGGCTGGCCGGAGGAGACGGAGGATTACAAGTATTTCTATCCTACGGATGTGCTGGTTACCGGCTATGACATCATTTTCTTCTGGGTAGTCAGAATGGTATTCTCCGGAATTGAGCAGACCGGAAAGACACCTTTTAAGAAGGTACTGATCCACGGTCTTGTCCGGGATGATCAGGGAAGAAAGATGAGTAAGTCCTTAGGAAACGGAATCGATCCTTTGGAAATCATCGGTACCTACGGGGCAGATGCCTTGAGAATGACGCTTCTTACCGGAAATGCTCCCGGAAATGATATGCGTTTCTATCATAGCCGTGTGGAAGCCAGCAGAAACTTTATGAATAAGGTTTGGAATGCTTCCCGTTTCCTCTTTATGAATGTAAATGAAGATGAGAAAGAAGCTCTTCTCTCTTTGGTAGGAAAGAAGGAAGCAAGTCTTGAAGAGGTGCTTTCCGTCATTCCGAAGAACCTGGCTCTGGCAGATC
This sequence comes from uncultured Oribacterium sp., assembly GCA_963548305.1. Classification (GTDB taxonomy): domain Bacteria; phylum Bacillota; class Clostridia; order Lachnospirales; family Lachnospiraceae; genus Oribacterium. Next base: position 7,028 of record CAUUUY010000046.1, on the reverse strand, counting down.
AGTGGATTCTTTCCAAGTGTAACCACACCGTTTCCGAGGTGACCAGAAACTTAGAGTCCTTTGACCTGGGAATCGCCCTGGATAAGATTCAAAACTTTATCTGGGAAGAGTTCTGTGACTGGTATATCGAGATGGTGAAGCCCAGACTTTACAGTGAGGGCGGAGAGAGTAAGACCCTTGCTCTTTGGACTCTCTTAAAGGTTTTGAAAACTTCCTTAAGTTTGTTGCACCCCTTCTGCCCCTTCATTACGGAAGAGATTTACGATACGGAGAAGTCTTTGTTCCCGGGCGAAGAGAAGATGCTGATGCTGTCGGATTGGCCGGTTTTTGCGGAGGAACTGGACTTTTCCGAGGCGGAAAAAGAGGGAGAGACCATCAAGGAAGCGGTTCGCGCCATCCGAAATATTCGTACGGAAATGAATGTTCCCCCATCCAAAAAGGCTACGGTTTACTTCGTAACCGAGGACGAGGGGTTAAGAAAAACGTTTACACATAGTAAGGTATTCTTTGCTACCCTTGCTTATGCACAGGATGTTATAATACAGCAAGACAGAACAGGTATTCCTGAAAATGCTGTTTCTGTCTTGATACCGAAGGCCAACATTTTCCTTCCCTTCTCTGATCTGGTGGATTTGGACCAGGAAAGAGAGCGTTTGGAGAAGGAAGAGGAGAGGCTGAAGAAAGAAATTCAACGTGCAGAGGGAATGTTAAAGAATGAGCGCTTCCTGTCCAAGGCACCGAAGGAAAAGGTGCAGGAGGAGGAAGAAAAGGCTATGAAGTATAGACAGATGCTTGAGCAGGTTCTGGAAAGAAAGAAGGCTCTTTCCTAAGCTTTAACTTCCCGAGTAGACGGGAGGTTTTATGTGTAAAGCAGAGAGAACAACGGTAGAGGATAAGAAGAGAAGAGTATGGGGCACCTTGCTCCTGCTTTTCTCCTTCTTATTCCTCTTTTCTTTTCAGAGTTTTCAGGGGCATGCAGAGGAAAGAGCGGCCACCAAGGAAGAGCTTACCGGCGTGAAGAAGGGAAGCACCACCGCATACCTCTGGGAAAAGGAAGACAGCGCCTGGAAGCTTTTGTATCTGGATGTAAAGTCCAAGTCCTGGAAGTATGCCAAGGATCGTTGGGTACAGATTGGAGAGCGCTTTTATTATTTCAATCAGGAAGGAAAGATGGCTGAAGGTTGGTTTAACGAGGACAGCCACTGGTTTTTCGCCCAGTATGATAATAAAGAGCAAAACAGCGATACCGCAGGGGTAGTTCTTACCGGATGGGCCAGCATTCCGGATGAAAATGGAAAGTTCCACACTTTCTACTTTGAAAAGGATGAGCAGGGACGCCCCAGAGGCATGGTACAGGCTGAGGGAGAAACCAACATTTCCTATCTGATTGAGGGGAAAAACTATTACTTTGACGCTCTGGGCTATGCGGATAAGAAGCTGATTTCCTTTGATGTGACGAAGTATCCAAGAGGCAGAGTCTAAAGAATATAGAATATCCTGTATTCGCGTACTTCCTACAGAGCGTAGATAGAGAATAATGTCGAGAAAAATAGAGTAAAAAACAGAGTAAAAGCAAAGTAAAAAACAGAGTTGGGACAATATGACCATTAAAATTATTGCGGTTGGAAAAATCAAAGAGAAGTTTTATCGAGAGGCACTTTCTGAATACGGAAAGCGCCTTTCTTCCTATTGTAAATGGGAAATTATCGAAGTGGCAGATGAAAAGACCAAGGAAGAAGCCAGTGAAACGGAGGTTTTGCAGGTTTTGGAGAAGGAGGGAGAAAGAATCCTTAGTAAAATTCCGGATCGTGCCTTTGTGATTGCCCTGGCTATCCTGGGGAAGGAACTGGACTCCGTAGCCTTTGCCAAATTTTTGGAAAAGCAGGCTCTCCACGGAGAAAGTGAATTCTGTTTTGTGATTGGAGGCTCTCTGGGACTGGCCCCCTCCGTTCTTTCCAGGGCCAACTATTCTTTAAGCTTCTCTGCCATGACCTTTCCTCACCAGCTTATGCGAGTGATTCTTTTGGAGCAAATATACAGAGCCTTCCGTATAAATGCAGGGGAACCTTATCATAAGTAAAAAAGAAAAACGCATAAAAAAGCCATTGCTTATAAATTCTTTTTATTTAAGTCAGACAAAAATTTTATAAATCGTGCAAAATGCTGGTAATCCTATTGGGAGAATGTTACAATCAAAAGCAGTTTTAAGGAAATCGTAAATATCTCAATAGAATAGGAGGAGAAAATGTACCAGTCAGGCACGTATGTGGTTTATGGCTGTAAGGGTGTCCATAAGATTATCGGAACGACACACCTGAATTTAGAAGGAATTCCAAAAGACAAAGAATATTATATCTTGCAGGCAGTAAAGAAACCGGATGGTGCCGTATATGCTCCGGTAGAGGCAGGCAAGACCAACATGCGATCGGTAATGACCAGAGAGCAGGCGGAAAGCTTTATGCTTAGTGTGGAGAACATTCATGCTTTACAATGTAAAACGCCGAAACAGCGGGAAGAGAATTGCAGAGACAGTATCAAGAGCTGTGCGCCGGATGCGTTGTTACAGGTGATTAAGACCTTAATGGAAAGAAGAGTGGAACGGGCAAGACAGGGGAAAAAACTCACTCTTTTGGACTTACACTTTATGGAGCAGGCAGAGGATATTCTTTACGAGGAACTCTCCATTTCCCTCAGCATCCCTAGAGTGGAGGTGGAAGAAAGAATCCATGCCCATTCTCCCAAGAAGGCCGGCTAGAGCATAGAGTAGATGGAGAAGTCGGTAAGAAAAGATGGTAGAAAGCTAGAGGCTGTAAGAAAGTAAGGGATACGCAGCTTTACCAAAACAGCGATACAAAAGATACTTATATAAAAACAGCTTTGGCGCAGGGACAATCTTAGCCCCTGTACCAAAGCTGTTTTTTATAGCGTATTATTTTCTCTTCTTGCCTACAGTATTATTTTCCCGGACTTCCCTATCCCTTCTTGCTTTCCCCTCCCTCTTTTCGTATACTAGGCATGTTCAAAAACTAAGAATAGAATTTAAGGTGTTAAAAAATATAATGAATAAGCAATTATTAGAAAGTATACGATATCTTGTAATGGGAGTTCTCACCACTTTAGTGAATTACGTGATTTATCATGTTCTGGATCTTCTTTTGCAAAAGCAATCAATTTCTCCCTTCTTTTCCTATAAAATCTCCTATGGTGTGGCCTTCTTCTTGGCGGTGGTCTTTGCCTACTACGGAAATAAGTTTTTTGTCTTTCAAAAAACGGAAAAGAAGGGAATTCAGGAATTTATTTCTTTCTTTTCCCTGAGGGTGTTTTCCGGCATAGCCAGTTTTTTCCTGCTGGTATTTTTTGTGGATATTTTGCATTTTTCCCATGGGCTGGGATGGCTGGGAAGTTCGGTCATTAATCTGGTGGGAAATTACTTTGCCAGCAAATTTTTGATTTTTAAGTAAGGAGAAGATGCTATGAATAAAGAGAGAAACGCTTTCGAGAAAATCCGTTTAGGAAAGCAGGAAATCATTTCCTTCCTGCTCCCCCTTCTGGCCATGCTGGGAATTTTTGTGGCAAAGGGCATATTTCCTTTTGGAAAAGAAAGCTTTTTGCGTACGGACTTATATCACCAGTACGCTCCCTTTTTTCAGGAATTTCAAAGAAAGCTGCAATCCGGGGAATCTTTACTCTATAGCTTTCATATAGGTCTTGGCAGCAATTTTATTGCTCTGATTGCCTACTATCTGGCCAGCCCTTTGAATTGGTTTATTTTGCTTTTTCCTAAGGGCTTGGTGATTGAGTATGTAAGTTATTTGGTGCTTCTGAAAATTGCGCTGGCGGGCGCTACGGCATCCCTGTATTTTCGCTATCATTTTCAGAAAAACAGTCCCTACTTTATAATCTTCGCCCTGCTTTATGCCCTGTCCGGCTATATCGCGGCCTATTCCTGGAATGTAATGTGGCTGGATTGTGTACTGCTTTTCCCTTTGATTCTCCTGGGCTTGGAGCGAATGATGGAAAGGGGAGAGGTTGGACTGTATACGGTAAGCTTGGCTCTTTCCATTCTTTCCAATTATTACATCAGCATTATGATCTGCCTTTTTTTGGTGGTATATTTCCTGTTCCAGTTTTTCTTTATCCTCCGGGAAAGAAGACAGGGGATTTTTTTAATTCTTTTTCGCTTCGGCCTTTATTCCTTGTTGGCCGGGGCAATGGCGGCGGTTTTTCTGCTCCCGGCTTATTTTGCCCTGCGTTTTACCGCTTCTTCCAGCATTTCCTTTCCGAAGACCTTTACCCAATACTTTGGCATTATCGACATGCTGGCCAGACAGTTTGCCTTCGTGGAAACGGAACAGGGATTAAAACATTGGCCTAATATTTATGCCGGAACCTTGTTGCTCTTTTTGTTGCCTTTGTATTATCGAAATCAAAGCATTTCCCTTTCTCGAAAATGCTTTTACGCTATCCTGAGCATTTTCTTCTTTTTAAGCTTTTCCATCAATGTTTTGAATTTTATCTGGCATGGCTTTCATTATCCCAACAGCCTGCCTGCAAGACAGAGCTTCTTGTACATTTTCCTCCTCCTTACCCAGGGGGCGGAGCTTATGGTGAAGCGTAAAGGGAATACGAAAAAAGACTACAGCCTTTCCTTCTTCCTCTGCTTTGTCTTTGCGCTTTTGTGCCAGAAGCTGATTACGGTGGAGGGCTTTCACTGGTCTGTGTTCTATCTGGGCATGCTCTTCAGCTTTTTGTATTATCTTCTCTTTGTGCTGGAGAAAAAAGCATTTACCCCAAGAAGCTTTTTCTATACCTTGCTGGCTCTTTGCTTTATAGAAGCTACGGCAAATATGGCGGTGACCTCCGTACCCACAACCAATCGGGCAAATTATCTGGAGGGGCAGAAGGAAACGGCTACCCTGCTTTCGGAAGTGAAGCTGGAGGACTCCGATTTTTACCGTGTGGATAGGGCGGATCGAAAAACCAAGGATGACGGAGCTCTTATGCAGTATCCCAGTGCCTCTATTTTCTCTTCCACAGCCTACGGAAAAATGTCGGAGGTTTATACTCTCTTGGGAATGGAAGCTTCCACCAATGCTTACGCGATTAACGGGGCCACACCCTTGATGAATAGTCTTCTTTCGGTAAAATATCTGATTACCAAGGAAGAATTGAAGAATGCGGAGGAACAGGGGCTGGCTTATCGGACAGGAGAGGGAGACTATCGCCTGTATGAAAATACCCAAGTTCTGCCTGTAGGCTTTGCTTTAAGCGAAGAGGAGCTGAAGCAGTGGAATGAAAAGGCGGGAACTCCGGCGCTGGTACAAAACAGTATTTCCGAATCTTTAACAGGGGAAAATGCCCTGGAAACCATTCTTGGTGAAAGAGAAGGAGAAGATTACCGTTTTACTGCCGGCGAGGAAGGTCACTATTTTGCCTATGTGAATAACACGAAGGTGGAAGAGGTCAAGGTGCAATTTCCGGAGAGAGAGAAAAGCTATGACCATGTGGATAGAGGATATTTGCTGGATTTAGGCTATCTTTCAGCCGGAGCGGAAGTAAAGCTCAGCTCCAAGACGGAGGGGCAGAGCATGGATGCCACCGTGTATCGTTTTCACTATGATGTACTTTCCGATTTTGTGGAAGCTTTGTCCGGACGAGGATTTAAGCTTGGCAAAATGAATGCAAGAACGATAGAAGGTACGGTGCAGGCCAAGGAAGAAGGGAAGATTTTCTTCAGTATTCCCTATGATCCGGGCTGGAAGGTCACGGTAGATGGCAATAAGGTGGAACCGGAGGCAGTCTTCACAGGATTTTTAGGCGTTCCCGTATTGGAAGGACAGCATACCATTCGTTTACAATATACGCCGGAGGGATGGAGATTCGGACTCTTACTAAGCTTTACGGCAATTCTTTTCTTCGTAGCATTTCTCTTGATTCAGAAGAAGCTGGGGCCGGCGCCGAAAAGCCTGGAGCAGCGCCCCGGGGCAGAGAACCTGCGGGTGAAGATTCCCCATGACAATATTCCTAATGGAAGAAGCCGGAAAAGAGGACATAGTCCCTACCCGGTAAAGGTCTATACCGGTAGACTTCCCAGGGGAAGAAAACGGGGACTGGAAGTGGAAAAAATGGATGTAAAGGAGTAGCGGATGAAATTATGGGGTGGAAGATTTACGGAAAACGTGGATGAGTTGGCGCAGGCCTTCAATGCCTCTCTCCCCTTTGATAAGCGTTTGGCCATGGAGGACCTAGAGGGCTCCCTTGCCCATGTGAAAATGCTTTCCAAGGTTGGTGTTCTCACGGAAGAGGAAGGACGGAAGATCCAAGAGGGCTTGGAAGGGATTCGAAAGGACTTAGAGTCCGGGAAGCTTTTGATAGAAGGGGATGCGGAGGACATTCATTCCTTTGTGGAAACGGTTTTAATCCAGAGAATCGGAGAGCTGGGGAAGAAATTGCATACCGGTCGCTCCCGAAATGACCAGGTGGCCTTGGATATGCGTCTATATGTACGGAGAAACAGTGAGGAATGTAGAGGCTATCTGGAGGAATTACTTGCCGTCATTGAAAAACTCATGGAGAAGCATAGAAAAGATATTATGCCGGGCTTTACCCATTTGCAAAAGGCTCAACCCACGACCATCGCTCATCACTTCGGGGCCTACAAGGAGATGTTTTTAAGAGACAGGAGCCGTCTTTTGGACGGAGAGAAGAGAATGAATTTCTCTCCCTTAGGCGCCGGAGCTTTCGGCGGTACCACCTATCCTCTGGACCGGGAAATGGTGGCAAAGGAGCTTGGCTTTACAGCCGCTACGGAAAACTCCATGGATTCCGTTTCGGATCGGGACTATTTGATTGAATATCTATTCTGCCTATCCATGATTAGTATGCATTTATCCAGACTGTGTGAGGAAATCATTCTTTGGAACAGTAACGATTATGGCTACATCCGCTTGTCCGACAAATATTCCACAGGCTCCAGCATTATGCCCCAAAAGAAGAACCCGGATATGGCGGAGTTGATTCGGGGAAAA
>CAUUUY010000045.1:0-9550 GCA_963548305.1 uncultured Oribacterium sp. | reverse complement strand
TAAAAGGCCGGAGGGAGACTATGCTTCCCGCCTCATTGAAGTCAGCGGTCTAAGGGGCTTTAAAATGGGAAGAGCGGCAGTGTCCGAAAAGCATTGCGGCTTTGTGGTGAACCTGGGGGGTGCCGATGCCAAAGAGATTTACCGACTGATCAGGGAAGTGATTCGAATTGTGGAAGAAAAGCAGGGAGTGCGTTTAGAAACAGAGGTAAAGCTGTGGGGGAAATTTTAATTGTAACCGGTATGAGCGGGGCGGGCAAAACCGTTTGTCTGAAGCATTTGGAGGACTTCGGTTTTAACTGTATTGATAACCTGCCCATAGGGCTTATGAATTCTTTTTTGGAGCTATTGCTCTCCAGTAGGGAAAATGAACAGAGGACAGCTTTAGGGATTGACAGCAGAAACGGAAAAGAACTTTCGGAATTGGAAAAGATAATTGAAAGCTGGCGAGAAGAAAAGAAGGTGCCCTTTCGCATTCTTTTCTTGGATGCGAGTGATGAAGTGCTGATTCAACGCTATAAGGAAAGCAGAAGAAGTCATCCTCTGTCCAAGGAAGGCAGGATTCAGGATGGCATCACAAAGGAAAGAGAGAAGATGGCCTTTCTTCGAAAGAAGGCGGATTTAATCATCGATACCTCCAGACTCTTAACAAAAAATCTCCGGCAGCAGCTTAAGGAGATTGTACAGGAGGAGAAGAAGTATCAAAATCTTCAGCTTTCCATTCTTTCCTTCGGTTTTAAATACGGAATGCCGGAGGACTTGGATCTTCTTTTTGACCTGCGCTTCTTACCAAACCCCTATTATGACCCGGATTTACGGACCCATACCGGGGAGGAAAAGGCGGTACAGGACTTTGTGTTTCAGGATGGGAATGCACAAATCTTTTTAGACAAATTAGTGGATTTATTTCATTTTCTCCTTCCCCTTTATGTGGCGGAGGGGAAGAATCAGCTGGTCCTGGGGCTGGCTTGCACCGGAGGGAAACATCGCTCCGTGACTATGGCGGAAAAATTGTATCAATCCCTAAAGGATACTGCAGATTATGGGATAGCACTGGAACATAGGGATATAAGGAAATGATATAAATAGAAAAAAACATAAAAAGTCCATAAAAAATAGAAAATTTATGAAAAAATAACATAGAAATTTGCCAAGAGACAAAAAAGATGACAGTAGAAAAACAAGCAAAAAAAGCCTCTTTTTCCCAGAAAGTTAAGGAGGAGCTTAGGAGAATAGACTTTACAGCATTAGAAAAAACCTTTAAAATTAGGACGGATGATGAGAAGGGAAGAAGGGAAAAACTACGACAGATTTTTCTTTCTAACGCTTCTTTAACTAATCCCCTAAAAGAATATCATTTGGAATTTGTTTTTTCTAAAGCAGAGGACGGTAGGGAAGTAGAAGAGATTCTACGACATTATTCTCTACATCCAAAGCAGGGAAAAAGAGGCAAAAATCATATGGTATATCTCAAGGATGCTTCGGAGATCGCAGATGTTTTAAAACTCTTAGGGGCAGTGGATGCCTTGATGGAATTGGAGAATGCCCGCATTTTAAAGGAGGTCAGCGAAAATGTGAACCGGCGCGTAAACTTTGAAGCCGCTAACATTAATCGCACAGTAAAAGCCAGCTTAAAGCAGCAGGAAGAAATTCAATACATCGAGGAGGTCTTAGGACTGGATCAACTGGAGAAGGCTCTTAAAGAGGTGGCAAAACGTCGTTTGCAATATCCGGATGCTTCTTTGGAAGAACTCGCACAGGGATTGGAACCCCCTATCGGAAAGAGCGGGGTTAATCATCGCCTGCGTAAATTGGCCAGAATTGCAAAAGAACTTCGGGAGGAACAATCCGCTTCGCATAAGAAATAGGATTAAAAAAATAAAATATGCAAAAGAGGAGCTTTCCTCGCAAAGGTACATTGGTTAGGCCTGCATTTTCAAGACAATTTAGACAGACAGCTTTGGAACTGAGGATGGAGTGGCAACACTCTGCGTTTAGGGAGCTCAAATGCACCAGGGAGGCACAGACCATGAAAGACAGTAATGTAACCGTTAACTTAACAAACAAAACAGATGATCATCCGGTGGCGATGCTCGTACAAATTGCCAGTCGTTTTCAATCCAGCATCTATATGTCTGAGGGAAGCAGAAGGGTAAATGCAAAATCCATTATGGGGATGATGGCACTCGGCATTAATAACGGCGCAGAGCTATATGTATCTGCAGAGGGAGAAGATGAAGAGGATGCGATTTCAGCAATCAGCGGATATCTTCTTGGAGAAGCGATTTAAACAGAGGAGCTCGGAAACGGGCTCCTTTTTATATACTGAAAGACTAGGCAATCCGGAAAATACCCTGTACAGTATAGAGGGTAGGATAAAGGGTTTAGAATGAAGGTCTTGCAGATAGAAGGACAGAACATGGCATTTACACACTTACATGTACATAGCAGCTATAGTTTGTTGGACGGCTCCGGAAAGATTCCGGAGATGATTGCCAGGGTGAAGGAGCTGGGAATGGACTCCATTGCCCTTACAGACCATGGGGTAATGTACGGTGTGATAGACTTTTATAAAGAGGCAAAGAAACAGGGAATTCACCCGATTCTTGGCTCGGAAATTTATTTAAGTCGTTCCATGGAGGAACGCTTTATCCAAAAGGGGGAGGCCAGATATTATCATTTGGTGCTTCTTGCGGAAAATGATATAGGATACCATAACCTGATGAAGCTGGTGTCCTTAGGCTTCACGGAAGGCTATTACTATAAGCCCAGAGTAGACTACGCGGTTTTGGAAAAATACCATGAGGGAATCATTGCCCTGTCCGCCTGTCTTGCGGGAGAGGTGTCTCGAAATCTTAGGCTTTCCCAGTATGAGGAGGCAAAGCAGGCGGCACTTCGCTATGAAGGCATTTTCGGAAAGGGAAATTTCTTTTTGGAAATGCAAGACCACGGCTATGCGGAGCAGAAGTTGGTAAATCAGGGCATGCTTCGTTTGCATGAAGAAACCGGGATTCCCCTGGTGGTGACCAATGATATTCACTATACTTATAAGGAGGATGCCAAGGCCCATGACATCCTGCTTTGCTTGCAGACCGGTAAAAAACTGATGGACGAGGATAGGATGCGCTATCCCGGTGGACAGTTCTATATCAAAAGCGAAGAGGAGATGGAAGAACTGTTTCCTTATGCGAAGGAAGCTTTAGAAAATACCGGGAAGATTGCCAAGCGCTGTCAGGTGAATATTACTTTCGGGGAATATCATTTGCCCAAATACCCTGTGCCGGAGGGGCATACCGCTTACAGCTATTTGGAGGAGCTTTGTCTTAAGGGCTTGGAGAAACGCTATGGGGAGAGTTGGCAGGAAAATAAGGACAGGCTCTATTATGAGTTAAATACCATTTCCGATATGGGCTTTGTGGACTATTTTTTGGTGGTTTGGGACTATATTCATTTTGCCAAAACCCATGGCATAGCGGTGGGACCTGGAAGAGGTTCTGCGGCGGGCTCCATTGTAGCCTATGCCATAGGGATTACGGATGTGGACCCGATAGAACATCAGCTGCTTTTTGAGCGTTTTTTAAATCCGGAACGTGTGACCATGCCGGATATAGACGTGGACTTTGAGTACGAAAGACGACAGGAAGTTATCGACTATGTAGGAAAAAAGTATGGAAAAGAGCAGGTCAGCCAGATTATTACCTTCGGAACCCTGGCGGCAAGAGGAGTCATCCGAGATGTGGGAAGAGTACTGGACATTCCCTATGCCAAATGTGACCAGCTGGCAAAGCTTGTGCCAAACGAATTAAATATGACCTTGGAAAAGGCGCTAAGTGTCAGTAAAGAGTTAAAAAATCTCTACGATACGGAAGAGGAAACCAAGCAAATGATAGATATGTGTCTTCGTTTGGAGGGGCTTCCCCGGCACAGCTCCATGCATGCGGCAGGAGTGGTGATTGCCGGAAGTCCGGTTTCCGATTATGTACCCCTGTCCAGAGGCTCCGACGGTTCCATTACCACCCAGTTTACCATGACTACTATAGAGGAGTTGGGGCTATTAAAGATGGACTTTTTAGGCCTTAGAACTCTGACGGTGATTCAGGATGCCCTTCATTTTATAGAGGAAAATCACGGGATAAAGCTGGATTTGGATAAACTGCCCTATGATGATGCCAAGGTTTATGCCATGCTGTCCAAAGGAGATTGCGCAGGAGTGTTTCAGCTGGAATCTGCGGGAATGGTAAACTTTATGAAGCGATTACAGCCCTCCTGGTTGGATGATATTATTGCGGGAGTAGCGCTGTATCGACCGGGTCCCATGGACTTTATTCCGGATTACATTGCCGGAAAGAAGAATCCTGATACGGTACATTACGATTGTAAGGAAATGGAATCCATCCTGCAAAATACCTATGGGGTAATCGTATATCAGGAGCAGGTTATGCAGATTGTGCGAGACCTGGCCGGCTTTACCATGGGCGGCTCAGATCTCTTACGAAGAGCTATGTCCAAGAAGAAAACCTCCGTCATGGAGGAGGCAAGGCAGAGCTTTGTCTACGGCAATGAAAAAGAAGGCATTGCAGGCTGCATTTCCAAGGGAATTTCCGAAGAGGTGGCCAATCGGATTTATGACAAGATGATTGATTTTGCCAAGTATGCTTTCAATAAGTCCCATGCGGTAAGCTATGCCCTGCTTTCCTATCAAACCGCCTACCTAAAATATTACTATGCTCCGGAATTCTACGCCGCCACCATGAGCTCCTTTATGGATAACACGGTGAAAACCGCTGAGTATATCGAGGTAGCCAGAGAACAGGGAATAGAGATACTGCCGCCGGATATTCAACTGGCGGAGGTGGGCTTCTCCGTGAAGGATGGAAAGATTCGATACGGCCTTTCCGCGGTAAAGGGCGTAGGAAGATCCGCCGCGGAACAGATTATTCTGGAACGAAAGAACGGACCCTTTAGAAACTTTGAAGATTTGGTACAGCGACTAAGTCAAAGAGGTATTAACAGAAGGGCCATGGAGTCCTTTATCCATGCAGGAGCCTTTGACAATCTGGAAGGAAACAGAAGGGAAAAGCTGGTGATGCTTCCGGAGGTTTTGGAGGATTTGCAGAAGGGGAAGAAGGATCAGATTGCAGGACAGATGAGCCTTTTGGATCTTTTGGGAGAAGAGGCGGAGGAAAGACAGGAATTTGAGCTGATTTTTCCGGATTTGGAAGAATTTCCCAAGGCAGAGCTTTTACGAAATGAAAAGGATGCTTTAGGTGTTTATCTCTCCGGACATCCCCTGGACAGTGACAGAGCCCTTTTAAAACAGGTCTGCACCAGAAGAGCCAGAGATTTTTCCTTGGAGGTAATGGAAGAGGAGAATCGGCTTTCCGATATGGAGCAATGTACCGTGGGAGGTATGATTACCGGCATTAACCGTCGTATTACCAAGAAAAATGACATGATGGCCTTTGTGACATTGGAAGACAATACAGGCTCCATGGAAGTGGTGGTTTTCCCTAAGACCTACGAGCTTACGGAGGAGCTGATTCAGGAGGACAAGAAAGTTTTTGTCTATGGCAGAGTGCAGATGAATGATGAAGCCAACGGGAAATTGATTGCGGAAAAAATTATAGCTTTTGAAAATTTGCCGAAAGAAATTTGGTTGCAATTTTCCGACAAAGAGGCCTATCTGGAGAAGGAAAAGGAAGTTTTGGAATGTCTGTCTCAAGAGGGGGGCGAAAGCACCGTGGCCATTTACCTTCGGAAGGAGAAGGCCATTAAGCGCTTAGGGAAGCTATATGCTGTACAATCTTCCCAAGAATTGCTGGAAAATCTTGCAAAAATTGTAGGTCCGGAAAATGTGAAAGAACAGCTAAAATCCTTGAAAAATGCTTAAGGATAGAGTAATATAATGTACTTGTTCAGAAATAAATACATGGCGGAACAGGTGGTAAGACCGGTATAGAGAAACGGTAAAGAATAAAATAAAAACAGTAAGGTAGATTGGAGGCAGTTATGGCAGGGAAAGCAGTAAAAACAATTGGTGTTTTGACTTCCGGAGGAGATGCTCCCGGAATGAATGCGGCGATTCGTTCCGTAGTAAGAACCGCGATTCACAATGGCATAAAGGTTAAGGGAGTTATGCGTGGTTATGCAGGACTCTTGGAAGAAGAAATCAAAGAATTGGACAGCCACTCTGTTTCCGACATTGTCAGCCGAGGTGGTACCATGCTCTACACCGCAAGATGCAAGGAGTTTACCACAACCGAAGGCCAGAAGAGAGGTGCGGAAATCTGTAAGAAGCACGGCATCGACGGCATTGTGGTTATCGGTGGAGACGGCTCCTTCATGGGTGCCGGAAAGCTCTCCGCTTTAGGCATTAACACCATCGGCGTTCCCGGAACCATTGACTTGGATATTGCCTGCACAGATTACACCATCGGCTTTGATACTTCTATCAATACTGCTATGCAGGCTATTGATAAGATTCGAGACACTTCTACCTCCCACGAGCGTTGCTCCATTATCGAGGTAATGGGAAGACACGCAGGCTATATCGCTCTTTGGTGCGGTGTGGCAAATGGTGCGGAAGAAATTCTTCTGCCGGAGAAGTATGATGGAGACGAGCAGGCCATCATTAACCGCATTATTGAAAGCAGAAAAAGAGGAAAGAAGCATTACATCATTATCAATGCGGAGGGAATCGGACATTCTTCCTCCATGGCAATGAGAATTGAGGCGGCAACCGGTATCGAAACCCGAGCTACCATTTTAGGACACATGCAGAGAGGCGGATCTCCAACCTGTAAGGACCGTTATTATGCTTCCATTATGGGCGCTAAGGCAGTGGAGCTGCTTTTGGCAGGAAAGTCCAACCGTCTTGTGGCATACAAGAAGGGCGAATTTGTAGATTACGATATTCAGGAGGCTTTGAGAATGAAGAAGGATATTCCTGAAGAGCAGTATCGTATTGCTCAGCTCTTGGTAAGATAAGAGAGAGACTTATTGCTAAAAACGATTATAGCAATATCTTTTTAAAAGTACTTCTCCAACTCTGTCTACAGAGGACAAAATATCAGAGGGAGTTCCCTAAGAATAAGAAAGGAAGAAAGCAGAGGGTTTTGGCTTTCTTCCTTTTGTGCTATGATGCAGGTTGAGAATTCCGAAAGGAGAAAGAGAGTATGGATGAAAAAGCAATGAATCAGGAAGCGCTAAAAAAAGAAGAAGAGAAGGTGCTCTGCGGAGCCAATTCCTATAGAGAACAGTATTTTTTTAATCCCCGCTTTTCTCTTCTGCCGAAAGAGGTACAGGAAAGTCTGCAAAAAATAACCGTTACTTATACAGAGGAAATCGGCGGCGTATTTATTCTGCAATTCGGAGAAGAAGGAAGGCTGGAGCTTATCAGCATTGCGGAGGAGACGGATTATCTTTATGACCCCATAGGGGCAGAGCTAAAGAAGAAGCAGATTCAAAAGGACTATAAGGAGCTCTTTTCCAAGCTGGAAGAGTACTATGTAGGGCTTCAGAATTTGGAGAAGAAAGAATAGTTAGCGTAGAGTTTTTTTGCATCAGGATTTTGTATAAATCCCGGTGTCGCTCCAAAGCTAAGAGGAGCCGGAATTTTAGAGTAGAAAGAAGGACAGTATCAAATACTTTGTAGAAAAAGAAACAATAGAAGAAATCGTGAAAAGTCACGGAATATCCGACTTTTCCTATGAGGAGGCCTTGAAAAAGAGGGAAGAAGAGGGAAGAGACAGTCTCTTTCAGCCGATTTCCTTAAAGGATTGCAATCTTCCCGGAAATATCCTGATGGCTCCCATGGCGGGAGTGACAGATCTTCCCTACCGCATTCTTTGTAAGGAAATGGGCTTAAGTTTATCCTTTACGGAAATGGTGTCTGCGAAAGCCATTTACTATGGTAATCAGAACACGGATTCTTTGCTGGATCATAAAGGAGAGCCGGGGCTTGTATCGGCACAGCTTTTTGGCTCGGATCCGGCCTTGATGGCGGAAATGGCCTGCCGAATCGAAGATGACTTTGACGGCATTGATGTCAATATGGGCTGTCCCGTGCCTAAGGTGGTGCGGAATCAGGAGGGCTCAGCTTTAATGACCAACCTTCCCTTAGCGGAACAGGTTATAAGCACTATGGCAAAAGCCTTGAAGAAGCCCCTTACAGTAAAGTTTCGCATCGGTTTCACAGACGATGCCATCAACGTGGTGGAATTTGCGAAAATGGCAGAGGCCTCCGGGGTGGCTTCCATGACCATTCATGGTAGAACCAGAGAGCAATATTATAGAGGCAAGGCCAATTGGCAATATATTAAGGAAGCCAAGGAGGCAGTAAAGATTCCCGTCTTTGGAAACGGAGACATTTTCCAAGAAGAAGATGCCTTGGCTATGCTTCTTTCTACCGGGGTAGACGGTATCGCTTTGGCCAGGGGAATCCAGGGGAATCCTTTTTTGATCCGAGCATGTAGGAGTCTTCTTTCTGAAGGGAAGAAGCTTCCGCCGGTGAGTCTTAAAGAAAGAAAGGAAATGATGCTTCGCCACCTAAGGCTGATGGTGGACATAAAGGGAGAGCATCTGGCGCTATTGGAAATGCGGAAGCATCTTTCCTGGTATATGGAAGGCTTGGAAAATGCAGCCCGCTGGCGACAGAGGGTGAATACAGAAAATGATTTGGAGAAGGTGTTCCAAATGGTTAAGGAACTATAGAATATAAAAAATTTCTGTGGAATTATGTAAATAAGCTTTCCACAGCATAGCTTGCATTCGAGGCACGCTCCCGCTAACTTCGCCTTCGTAGTGGACACTAAGCGAAAAACTTCATTTCATTTGTTTTTCGTAAGTGCCAACGGGCTCAGATTGCCTCTCATTTAAGCTATGCTGTGTAAAGCTTTTATATTTGTCAAAAAGATTGATTTTTTATATTTCTACTTAGTAAATAACCATTGGAATCTGCTTCTCCAAAGCCCTCTGTAAGGAGGGGGAGAAGGGGGCATCCGACACCAGACAGGATAGGGCCTGAAAGTCTGTCAGCTTAAAGAAGCCAACAGCATTTTCCTTGCTGTTATCACAAAGCAGGATGGTTTTTTCCGCATTTTCCATCATGCTTTTTTTGACTAAGCCCTGGGAATCATCTCCTTCGAAGATGCCCTTTTCCTGAATCGCTTTGCAGGACAGGATGGCAAGCTCTGCATGAAAGTTCTTGATAAATTGGGAGGTGAACTCCCCCACAATCGAAAGACTCTTGTGCTTCAGAACGCCCGGACAAAGAAAGCAGGTCAGGTTTTGCGCATGGGATAATTCGTTGGCAATATTGATGCCATTGGTGATGATGGTAAGGTGCTGCTTTGTCTTTAAAATAGGAGCCAGCTGACAAACGGTGGAAGAAGAGTCCAAGAAGATTACCATACCGTCTTTGATTAGCGGCTCCATTTTTCTTGCAATGATTTGTTTTTTATCCAAATTTTCTATTTGTCGCATACTGATAGGGCTTTCTTTCGCAGACTTTACCACCAAAGAAACATAGCCGTGGGAACGCTTCAGTATGCCA
>CAUUUY010000044.1:0-9842 GCA_963548305.1 uncultured Oribacterium sp. | reverse complement strand
AAAGTCTCCCCCTTCCCTTATAGCAAAAAATGTACTCCTCCTGCTCCTTCCCTTCGGAAATGCCGGCTTTCTCATCCCTGCCGGAAATACTGTTTTTCTCTCCTTCACCAGAAATGCTGCTTTCCTTTCGAATGCGAAGGGTGGGATTTTGGCATAGATAGGCTTGTTCCAGAAGTTTACAAGGAAAATGCTTATAGTCCTTTGGAAGTTTTCGAACCCTCCATTTTCTTTCGATTTCCTGTCCCATATTACTCCTCTTCCTGTATTCATCGTCATATAGCGGCTTGTTACTGTATGGATTCCACATAAAGCATAGCTTTCCATCAAAAAAGCCGGGCCTAAAGCCCGGCTTTAAAGTCTTATTCTTCAGATGCTGCCTCAACGTCTACGTCAGCTACATCCCCTTCCTCTTCAGGAAGAAGAGCCTTGATAGAAAGAGAAATCTTATGGTTGTCTACATCTAAATCAACCACTCTTGCTTCGATTTCCTGTCCGGGCTCAAGAACATCGGATGGCTTGTTCACATGATCCTTAGAAATCTGAGAAACATGTAACAAAGCATCGATTCCCTTGTCTAACTCGATGAATGCACCGAAATCAGTCATTCTGGCAACTCTACCGGTAACGATTTCGCCTACAGCATACTTGCTCTCTGCATCCTTCCATGGGTTCTCGTTCGGAAACTTTCTGGTTAATGCAATTCTCTCTCCGCTGATTTCCTTAACCAGAACTTCTACTTCCTGTCCCGGCTTAAAGAGCTTCTTCGGATTCTCGATTCTTCCCCAGCTCATCTCGGAGATGTGAAGAAGTCCGTCTGCACCGCCAAGGTCGATGAATGCACCGAAGTCGGTAAGATTCTTAACCACACCGGTACGGATATCTCCTTCCTTTAACTCAGAGAAGAGCTTGTCATGCTGCTCTTTCTTCATAGCAGACATAATCTGCTTTCTGTCTCCAATAATTCTTCTCTTGGCTGGATTGAACTCGGTAATAACAAACTGAATGTCCTGTCCCTGATACTTGTTTAAATCTCTCTCAAAGCTATCGGATACTAAGGAAGCGGGAACGAAAATTCTTGCTCCGTCCACTTCTACATTCAATCCGCCCTTAACAACCTGTACTACCTTACCGGTAAGAATAGCATTCTCTTCAAATGCCTTTCTTAACTCCTCGGAAGCCTTAGACTGAAGAGCATCTCTGTGGGAAAGAACGACCTGACCTTCACCGTCATTGACCTTCTTAACCTTACACTCAATCTCGTCTCCTACAGATACTACTGTAGTTAAGTCTAATTGGTTGTCTGCACTGTAATCACTTCTGGTCATAATTCCATCGGACTTGTATCCGATGTTCAGTGCGATCTCATCCGGCTTCACACTGATAACAGTTCCTGTAACGATTTCCCCCGCATGAACCGACTTTAATGATTCCTCAAGCATTTGTTCAAAACTCATTTCTGACATAAGTTAGAACCTCCTCTATTATTTCTTTTGGGGTGCTTGCCCCTGCTGTGATACCTACGTTGCGAATCGCTTCATCCGAGTTGAATTTAAGATCTTTCACCGTTTGTATCAGCTGGGTATTAGGGCATATCGCCCGGCATATCTCAAATAACTTCTTTGTGTTAGATGAACTGCTTCCACCAATCACCACCATGGCGTCGGATCGTCCAGCTAATTCCTTTGCTTCTGACTGCCTTTCGAAAGTTGCGTTGCAAATCGTATTGATAACAGAAACATGATACCCCTTTTTTTTAAAAAGTGCAAGAACTAGTTTGAATTTATCAATATGAAAAGTAGTTTGGGCCACCACAAAGATTTCCTGCCCCTCTCCATCCGGCAGTGCCTCCACCTCTTCTATGCCTTTTAGAGCCGTCACGTCTCCCTTTCCCCAGCCTAGGATTCCCTGCACTTCGGGATGCTCCGGGTCACCCATTACAATGACTCTTTCTCCCTTTTCACTGTGCTCCCGCACAAGACGCTGAATCTTTCGTACATAGGGACAGGAGCTGTCCACAATTTCGATATCTTTACCCTGAAGCAGTTTGTAAATCTCTTCCCCTACCCCATGGGCGCGAATCACCAAAATTCCTTTTTCCAAACGGGACAGCTCTTCCTTTGTCTTTAAAAGCTTAACCCCTCTATCCTCCAGGGCTTTTACCACCTGCTCGTTGTGCACGATGGCTCCATAGGTATAAATCGGTCGTCTCTCCGACTCATCCTTCTTCTCTTCCTCGGAAAGAACGCGATAGACTGCATCCACAGCCCGTTCCACCCCAAAGCAAAAGCCTGCACTTTTCGCCAGGACCGCCTCCATTTTATTCCTCACTTCCCACACAATAGCTTAACATCTTATCCACAACTTCAGAAATAGACAAAGTACTGCTATCGATTTCAATGGCATCCTCCGCCTTTTTCAAGGGGGCAATGGCCCTGGTGCTGTCTCTGTGATCTCTTTCCTTTACTTCCATAAGCACCTGTTCAAGGCTGATTTTTTCTCCCTTTTCCAAAAGCTCCTTCCAACGTCTTTCTGCCCGAATTTCGGGAGAAGCGGTTAAATAGAACTTTTTATTTGCCTTGGGTAAAACTACTGTGCCGATATCTCTTCCGTCCATAACACAGGAATGCTCCTTAGCTACATTTCTCTGTAAATCCAGCAGTTTTTCCCGAACACAGCCGTATTGAGAAATCATGGAGGCTCCCTGTCCCAGCTCCGGAGTACGGATGTAGTCCGTACAATCCTCTTTGTTACAAAAAACCTTTTGCTTTTCTCCTTCGTATGCCAAGTCCACCTGTAGGGCGGGAAGAGCTTCTTCTATGCTTTTTTCCGCTGTAAAGGGAATTCCCTTCTCCGCGATTCCATAAGCAAGGCCACGATACAGTGCCCCGGTGTCTACATAATAAAAGCCCAGGCTTTTCGATAGTAATTTGGCAATGGTGGATTTACCCGCCCCTGCCGGTCCGTCTATGGCTATTGTGTATGGCATGTGTTCTTCCTTTCTTTTTTCTGAAAAGCTTTGTATTACAAACGCTTATCAAAGGTCAGTTCTCTACAGCTTTCTCTTACTGCTCTTCTTATAGCTCTTCTTTTAGCTTTTCTTATAGCTTTTCTTATTATTTTTTTATTGCTCTTCTTTTAGGGATCTTCCTGCAGACTGTCCTGCTAAAACACCGGTGGAAATAGCGATTTGCATATTAAAACCTCCGGTATAGGCATCCAGATCCACCACCTCTCCCGCAAAGTAAAGTCCCGGAACCTTCTTGGCCTCCAGACTTTTCTTGGAAAGCTCCGTAGTTTCCACGCCCCCCTTGGTGACTATGGCTTCCGGAAAACCTCCCAGTCCCTGTACGGTAAAGGGGAGACTGTGAAATAGATTTAAAATCTTCTTTCGTTCCTCTTTCTTCAGCTCCGAGCTTTTTTTCTCTAAAGATACGCCCTGCTTTTCCAAGCGTTTCAGGAAAACGGGATAAAGCTGTGCCGGAAGATAAGACTTTAAAAGCTGATAGAGCTTTTCCTTTCCCTTACTTTCGCAATCCCTTAGAAAAAAGCTGTCAAACTGCTCCTGCCCCATTTCCGCCTTAAGGTCAATAGCGATTTGATAGCTTCCCATGGGAGCTTCGGAAATCTCCGGACTTAAGGCTGCGCTGGCGGATAAAACCACCGGTCCCAAGAGGCTGTTCTTTTGAAAATATAATTCTCCCGTCTTTTCGTACAGGCATTTTCCCTTTTCATTTAGGATTTTCAGACCGATATGCTTTAGCTTTAAGCCGGAAAGAGGGTACACATCCTCCTCCAAAACCTCCATTTTTACCAAAGAGGGATAGGTTTTCGTTACCCCGATGGAGAAGGCCTTGGCAAAATCGTAGCCGTCACCTGTAGAGCCTGTAGAGGGATAGCTTAGTCCTCCGGTGGCGATAATAACTTTCTTCGCTTCCGCTTCCGGAAAATTTCCCTTAATCAAAAAGACATCTCCCTTTTTTCGGATGGAGTCCACCTTTTTGTTCAGGCAGATCTTTACCCCTTCCTTCTGTAGAGCCTTCTTCATACCGTCCGTTAAGGAAAAAGCCTTATTGCTCTCCGGGAAAATGCGGCCTCCCCGCTCTTCCTTAAGGGCACAGCCATTTTTCTCCATAAAGGCAATGGCATCCTGATTGTTAAAGTTCCGAAAGGCGCCCATGAAAAAACGGGGATTTCGAAGGATTTTCTCCATAAAAACGCTCTCCTCACAGGAGTTGGTCCAGTTTCCCCTTCCTTTTCCTGTGATAAAGAGCTTCTTTCCCAGCTTTTCATTTTTTTCGAAAAGAACGACCTCTCGATTTCCGGCCTCTTTTTTCGCATAGATGGCCGCCATCATCCCCGCCGGTCCTCCGCCTATGACAAGAATGTCCATAGCCCTCACTTTCTCTTTCCGGATTTAGGAAAGGAAGGCATTTTCCTCCCTTTCCCCTATAAACCGGTCTTCCTGTTCCATGAATGCTTTCCGGCCAAAACGTCTCTTATACCGATAAAACAAACATATTGTAAATCGCCTTAATCGCCGCATTGAAGTCTTCGTTTTTCACACCGATAATGATGTTGTACTCGGAAGAGCCCTGGTCGATCATCTTGATATTAATGTACTCATGAGCAAGGGCAGAGAAAATACGTCCTGCCACACCGCGAGAGGACTTCATTCCTCGTCCTACAACCGCAATCAGGGACAAATCCGCCTCCAATTCAATCAGGTCCGGATTAACTGCCCTCTGGATTCCCTGTAAAACCTTCTGTTCATGGGATTCAAGCTCCTCCTGATGAATGAAGAGGGTTAAGGTATCGATACCGGAAGGAGTGTGTTCTACGGAAATACCGTTCTCCTCGATTACGGAAAGCACCTTTCGAATAAATCCGATTTCTGCGTTCATCATGGCTTTTTCAATGTTGATGGAGCAGAAATTCTTCTTTCCGGCAATTCCGGTAATGATGAATCTGGGCTTTTTCAGGGTATTGGCCACAATCATGGTGCCGTGATCCTGAGGTGCATTGGTATTTTTGATCTGGATGGGAATTCCCTCTTTTCGTACCGGGAAAATGGCATCCTCGTGGAGAACACCGGCTCCCATATAGCTAAGCTCTCGTAATTCTCTATAGGTGATATAATCAATAACTTCCGGATTTTTCACAATGCGAGGATCCGCCACCAAAAAGCCGGATACATCGGTCCAGTTTTCATAAAGATCCGCATGAACCGCCGCAGCAATCAAAGAGCCGGTAACATCGGAGCCTCCTCTGGAGAAGGTAATGGTTGCTCCCTCCCCATTGGCTCCGTAGAAGCCGGGGATTACCGCATAGTCCAAGTCCTTTAAGACTTCTCTGGACATCATCTCCGTTTTTTCAAAATCGCAGCTTCCGTCCTCTAAAAAGAAAATCATATCTTTGGCATCCACAAAGGGAAAGCCCAAGAAATCCGCCATACACTTGGCATTTAAATATTCTCCCCGGGATGCGGCATAGTCTCTGCTCTCTCCTGCCAGAAGCTTCTCGTAAATCTCCTGAAAGTCAGCCTCCAGAGAAAGGGACAAATCCAAATCGGAAATAATATCCCGGAAACGATTTTTAATCTTCTCTAAAATTTCCTCTGCACCGGACTTGTTCTGTACCGCATCATATAAAGACAGCAACAAATCTGTCACCTTCGTATCCTTATCATTTCGTTTTCCCGGTGCGGAAACCACAATATAGTGTCTGTCCCGATCTTCCATAACGATTTCTTTTACCTTACGAAACTGTTCTCCGCTGGCGCAGGAGCTTCCTCCGAATTTTGCAATTTTCAGCATCCCTTTTTCCTTCTCTCTTTTATACTTTCCTTTGTTTCAAAATTTTTTATATTTCTAGCTTACTTCTCTCTAAACTTATATGCCCATCTTCCCGACTTCCGTAGAAAACCCATGATAAGAATAGAAAAAGAATGGGGAGATTGTATCATTTCCCCATTCATAAAACAAGGTTTAGAGAGCTCAGTTTTCACTCTCCTGCCTTCTCTAAGACAATTCTATATTCCTCTATCCTATTCTTACTCGTTTCGGATAGCTGCAAGAGGACTTAGCTTCATAGCTCTTACAGAGGGGAAATAACCGGATAACATACCCACCAGCATGGCAAAGCCGATAGCAAAAAGAGCAAGCCAAGCCGGAATCAGGGAAAGCTGTCCTTCTCCGCCATTGGTAAAGCCGCTCAGCACATCGCTTCCTCCGCCGCCGGTTAAGCTGTTAATAATCGCGGAAATTCCGTAGCTTAAAGCAATGCCGATTAAGCCTCCGAAAAATCCGATAAGGGCGGATTCTGTCAGGAACATATTCCGGATATCTCCCATATCACAGCCCAAAACCTTCATTACACCGATTTCCTTGGTTCTTTCGAAAATAGACATCATCATGGTGTTCATGATTCCGATGGCTGCAACCAGTAAGGAAACTGCACCGATACCTCCCAAAACCATCTGTACCATGTTGATGGAGTCCTGGCTTTGCTTTAACCATTCCAGGTTAGAGTATGCGGAGTACCCCATATCCGTAATCGTCTTCTGAACCTCGGATACATTTTTCATATCATCTACGAAAACATAGGCTTCATCGTAGACATAGTAACGAAGAGGCTTTCCGTTCTTTCCCGTCTTAGGATCCGGAACCAGGTCCTTCTTATAAATCTTCTTTAGGAAGGCCTTCAGAGTATCAATATCCGCATAGGCATACATGGATTCCTCGCTATAATCCTCTGCGGTTCCTTCCATGACTCCTGCTGTCTTCAGAATATACTTTTTCTGCGGCTTATTACTTGCTGTATCCGGCTGGTCTTTGCTGACTCCGTTAGGATTGGATGCCTGCTTTTCCGGGAAAATGTAGAAAATAGTGTCCTTCATGGGGTTGGCCACATAGCTGTCTTGCCAGTTTTTCACCTTATGAAAGGAGCTTCCTACCGTATTTCCGTAGACCAATGTCAGTTCAGAATCTCCGGCCGGGGGCGTCGTTCCCTCCTTTATTTTCATCTGGGAAAAATACGCCTGGGAAACCCCTCGAATACTGTAGTTGGCCTCATAGGCTCCGAATTTCGCGGTAATCGGCACCTCCAAGGAGGGGGAAACACCGGTTACATGGGGGATAACCTCCAATTGCTTCAGGCTGTCATCCGTCAGCTGTACCGCCGCTTTTTTGCCGGTATTATCCGCCATTCCTCCGTAATTACTGATGTTGATTTTTGTTAGTGAGCCGGAGTTCTTAAAGGACTGCATAAGAGATTCACTCATTCCCAGTCCCAGGCTCACCATGACTACAATGGAGGAAGTACCGATGACTACACCCAAAACCGTAAGTACCGTTCGGAACTTTCTTCGTTTTAAGTTGTTAATGGCCAAGAGAAATAAATCTACTACCTTCATTTAGCTCTTCTTTCTTTTCTTACGAATGAAATAGGCGGCTCCTCCCACAGCAGCTACTACTGCTCCTATGCCAATGCCTTTAACCGGGAGGGAAGAAGTGGGTTTGGTTTCAGTAAGATCTCGGCTGGCTCCGCCTGCATCATCCATAGAATCCGTCTCCGCAGCTTCCGTTACCGTTAAAGTAATCTCGGTTTTTTCCGTGGACTTATTTCCATTTACATCCTCATAGGAAATTTCTACGGGAATGGTAGTCTCCCCATCCGTTGCCTTAACGGCGGAAAGCATAACATCCACAGAGCCTGTTTCACCGGGCTTAATGTTTCCTACATAGGCCGTGGTCTTTTTGATGCAATCATTTTCAAAGTTGGCGGTAACATTGTAGAGCATGACACGTCCGGTATTGTTGATACTGAACATGGCGTTGGCTTCATTGCCCACAGGCACACTGGAGGGATTCACATCAAAGTTGGAAAATCCCATTCTTGCCACCTGATTTACCGGAATATCAATATCCACCTTCTCCTCCGCATTCTTAAAGTCGGGAGAATCGTATTTTTCATTAATGGTCAAAATATAAGATTTGGGATCCACTCCCGCGTTGGCCTTTACATTCAGTCTAAGCTCCGTGCTGGCACCCGCCGCAAGGGAATTCACCACGTAGGAGTTGGATCCTTCAGAAATGGCAAACACGGTCTGCTCCTGAGCTTTCTCCGAGGTCAGGGTAAAGAGAATATTGCTTGCAGCAATGGAGCTGGAAGCATTTTTCATATTTAAAATCAAGGTAAATTCATCTCCGGCATATACCTTTTCCGGCTCCGTTCTGTAGGAATCCACAATGATTCTGGCCTTGCTACGGTCGTTAGCGTTAAAGTCTCTCAGCTTTTCCTTCTCCACATCCACCATGTTGGGATTCTTTACATTGACAAAGAAGGAATAGGTATCCGTAACAGTAACGGTGCTTCCCGGCGCCAGTTTATAGCTTACCGTATAGGACAGGGGATAAAATCCCGTGGCGGCATTTTGCTTAATAGCCATGGAATAGGCAGGGGAAATCACCTCTCCCTTTTCCACCTTGGCATAGTCTCTGTCGTAGTTGGCTTCGTTAATGGAGAAAGGGAAATCCTTCACCGCCTCCGCCTTTGCCGCAGCGGTAAGCTGTACCGCTTCCTTTTCCGCCAAGGACATATTCATCTTAATCTTTACATCATATAGGGTCTTTCCGCTTTGATTTCGGAAGTTTACATTGTAATTCATGGCGTTGGGATAGGTTCCCACAGGGGTACTCTGGTTCTCTCCCACTACAAAGGCCTGGGCTACAGTCTTGGTTCCGGAATCCTTTACCTCTCCGCTTTCTGTGATGAAAACGTTTACAAACTCGGTTTTATTCTGAGTCTGGCTAGCTCCCGGTACATCATACCAGATGGTAAAGGGTACACCGAAGTAGCCGTCACTGGTATTTCCGCTGCTGTCCTTCATCTTCAATGCATCGGAACGGACATTCACCTTAAAGGATAACTCCTTGTACTCTCCCTTTTTCAGGCTTCCCAATTTCTGCTCCTGGGTGAAAAGAGAAGCATTCACTTCGAAGGGGTAGACGCCTCCATCCACCGGATAAACGTAGTTTAAGCCGTTGTTGTAGGCATTGTTTTTTCCGGCCTTATAGCCCTCTTCCCAAGCATCCTTCTGTGCCTCACCCTGCTCATCTTCATCGGAAGAATCCTTGTAGGGATTGTTCTTTTGCGTCTTTTGGGGGCTGTTCTGGGTGGTCAGATAGCTTTGGTCATTGGATAAACGCACTCTTACGTTATTAATCACATCGGAATTCGGATTACTAAGACCGTTTAAGCCGTTGTAACCGATACGAACCTTCACTTCCATTTCCTGTCCCGGATAGCCTGTAGGCACATCCTGAACGTCATGAATGAAGGTATTCAGATTGGTATTCACATAGCCGGCATAGCTTCTTTGACTGAAAAACGGAAGCATAAGGCTAAGGCACAAAAAGAGTGAAAATAGGGTTTTTCCCATATTTTTCTTTCTATCGACTGTCTTGGCGGAAACCTTAGACATCTTCTTACTGCTGTTTCTTATCTCTTTCATCTTGCTTCTCCTTCTTGCTGCTTCGCTACTACGGTATAGGGCGGAACACCGTTTTCCCGTAAAATCTCTTCTTCGATTTTGCTTTCTTTCCGAATGACGGTTTCCACAATCCTTCCGTCCACCACTCTTAACTGTCGGTCAGCCCAGGATGCGATATGGGGATCATGGGTAACCATAATCAGAGTTTTTCTTTGCTTTTCTACAATGTTTCGCATCAAGGCCAAAACCTCTTCGGTGGTATGGGAATCCAGGTTTCCGGTAGGCTCGTCCGCAAAAATAATTTCCGGATCAATCACTAAGGCCCTGGCTATACCCACTCTTTGCTGCTGTC
>CAUUUY010000043.1:0-9852 GCA_963548305.1 uncultured Oribacterium sp. | reverse complement strand
AGAATACCGATTTTGGGCTTATAAATCAGCAATAAAGTTAATTTAAAAAATATTTATCGCTATTTCATTATAATAAAAAATATTTATTTCGCTATTTTATAAATGATTTTTATACATTGTATCATCTTAAATATTTCTGAAAATGGGTAATTCAAATTGCAAAAGTACCGATAAAATAGTATGATGAACACACCGATAAACTTTTTTTCAGTAAGGGTAAAAGAAGTTTATTTTGGAGAAGGAGGAGCCATGAAAATCGAGAAAATTGATGACAACTCCATCAAGTGTACTTTATCCAGTTTGGATTTATCTTCAAGAAATATAAATCTAAGGGATATGACCTATGGCTCGCAGGCTGCCAAGCAGCTCTTTAATGAAATGATGTTGAAGGCAAAGGAAGAAGTGGGATTTGCAATGGACAACACCCCTCTGATGATAGAGGCTATCCCTTTACAGGGTGGTGCGGTTCAGCTCATTATTTCTAAGGTGGATGATCCGGAAGAATTAGATACACGTTTTTCAAAATTTTCCACCGCAAGCAACGGACAAAATGGCTGGATTTCAGAACTGGCCACCCAGATTCTTGAAGGCGCTCACGGACTGATGAAACAGTTGAAGGAGACAGAAGACAACAGTGATGAGGAGTTAGATGCTTCTCAGACAGAGACTAGACAGCAGGAAAAGAAAGAAGAAGGGCTTCGCTTATACCGTTTTCAGAGCTTAGACAGAGTGATTGATGCGGCGAAAGCAGTTCATGGCATGGATTTAGGAAACAATAGCCTTTATAAAGACGTGGATAAGAAGGAATTTTACCTTTCTATACATAGTAAGAATGAAGATATGGAAACGCTAAATCGCGTGGCAAATCTTTTGCTGGAATACGGAGAGAGATTACACGGTAATATGGCCAGTGAGGCCTATTATCAGGAACATATGGAATGTTTGATTCCCAATTCTGCATTGGAGAAATTACAGACAGTTTAAATCCCTTACAAAGTAAAGCAGATGTGATATACTGTTAGCTGCCAATTCTTAAGAAAAGAAGGAGGAAGGCTATGGAAGAAATTACCAAGGATATGAAAATCGGTGATATTCTGGCTTTAAATGAGCTGATTGCACCGTTTCTCATGCAAAACGGCTTAGGCTGTGTATCCTGTTCCGCATCCAGCGCAGAGTCTTTGGAAGAAGCTTGCGAACTCCATGGCATCAACGTGGAAGATTTGACGGAAGATTTAAACGATGTTTTAAGAGAGTATTTGGAAACACAGGAAGCATCACAGAACGGGTAAAAACTTTTAAAAAGAAGGCAGCTTGGCAGAATTTGCCGGGCTGTTTTTTTCTTCCGAGGAGACTATTGCTTTAGTATTACTTTAGTATTGCTTTGGGCTATAAGCCGGGAATTTCGAAATTTTCCATGGGAGAAATATGCTGAAATAGTGTGAAGAAAAATTTTTTTGAAAAAAATCGAATTTCCTGTTGACAACTAGGAATTCAAAGTGTATTATAGCCTCAGTTAGATAAAACTAACTGTTGTGAATTTGCAAATACCTGGTTTGTAAACTTCATAACTGCCCGGTGTTCGTGTCCTCCTGACCATAAGCACGACACATGGGAAATCTCCTGAAATAAATAGACTCAACTTAAGTGTCCGTCCACAAGACGGGAAGAAAGCAGAAGGCGCTCACCTTCTGCTTTTTTCGTTCTCAAGGAGTATCATTCGCAGAATGTAAAATATTTCCTTGTAAAAAAGAACCCAATGGCAGTTCTTTCTGTTTGTTATAAATTCAAAGAAAATGACGATATTAGATAGACGAATTGTGCAAAAATTAAAAATTAAGAACTAAATTGGGCGATTTTACAAAGGACATTCGGTAAAGAGCTAATGCGGAAGACTTTCCGGAGGAAAAGACGGAAGGAAACAGGTATTTAAGAGGAATGTCTGTTGAAGGGAGTATTTATGAAGCGCTTTTTAGCACTATTTTTGGCCGTGTCTATCAGCTTACAGAGCTTTACCGCTGTGGGAGAAAGCTCAAGACTTGTAGGGGATAGTTCCGTTTTGAATGGGCAGGCTACGGAGGAAGGGATATCTTCCGAGGAATCCACCGGATTGAGCCGGGAAAACGGAGAGGAGAATAGGGAGGAGACTGTAGCACAGGGAGAAGCCGAAGCAGCTTCCAAAGTTGAAGCAAGCACCACTGATGCAGGAACCACTGAAGAAACAGGAGAATCCCGGGAAAATCTTGCGGTTCAAAGCAGGGAAGCGAATGAGCAGGAAGGATTTTCAGTAAAAGAAAGTGCTAAGGGAGCGGAGAGTGAAGAAACGGAAGGGGAAACACTTCCTACTTTGTCCTACTCTACCATCGAAAGAAACGAGAAAAAGCAATTTCAATATAAGGATGATGAGGTTAGTGTAAATGCTGAGCTGGAATATCCGGAAAGTCTGCCGAAGGGCGTTGTGTTTTTGGTTCGTCCGATTTTAGAGGAGGAAAGAAAGGAGCAGTACCGGGCTTATAAGGAGGCTTTACTGGAAGCAAAAAACGAAGGGAAACAAGATACAGAGAATGGGGAAAGTGCCGGGGAAGAGGGCTTTGTACTCCATGACCTTAGACTGTATGATGTAGGCTTTTTCCTTAAGGAAGAAAAAACCGGAGATTGGGAAGAGGTTCAGCCGGAAAAGGGCAGTGTAAAGATTAATTTTACTCTTCAGGAAGCTTTGGAGGGAGAGGGAAAGCTGCAGGTAACCCATCTTCCTATTAAGCAGGAAAAAAAGCAGGAGGGAATCAACAGCTTAGAGATTCCGAATCTGCAAAAAGAAGATATTCTTGTGGAGGATTTGGAGGTTAAGGAAAACAAGGCCTTCTTCAGCAAGAAAGAACGAATTCAGTTTAGTCTGGATAGCTTCTCCACCATTGGAATTTATAAAGGAGAGGTCAATGCCACAGATCATATTTTGAATGATGTAAAATTTACTTTAAATAACATCAATGTACAGCTAAAGAACAGGGGAGGACAAAAGGATTTTCAGCAAGTTGGAAAAGAAGGAAATACCGTTAGCTGGAAATTAAATGAGAATTACTCTCCTTATGAAGTGGAAAACTTACATATGGATATCCGTTTGGTAAGGCCGGGAGACAGCTTTACCGTAAAAAATGGAGAAAAAATTCTCTTCAGCTTCCCTTCTATTTTACGGGCAAAAGGAGCCGGTACCTATTACAATACCGGATATCCCGCTAAAAAATTCTATAAATTTACCATCCGGGAGAATTCTGCCACCAAGAATTGGGAGCTGGAAGTGGAATTCTTACAGGATTTTGAGCTTTCCGCTTATGGGGAGATTAAAGGAATCATCACCTTGGATTTTAGCCTGGACTCTACTAAGCTTACGGAAAAGACGGATAATTCTGTAGAGATTTCCTTGCCGGAGCAAAATTATAAAATCATTCTTCCACCCCTGCCATCCGTGATTTCCGGGGTAAAGAAGGTGGCGGATGCACAGCCTGCCAAGGGACAGGTGGCATGGAATATTACTGTGGGAGAGGATTCTCCCGGTGTTGCCTTAAACGGTTTAACAGTTACCGACAGTTTTCCAAGCAACCATCAGGTCTTTAAATCGGCTACCTGGTTGGGAAAGAAAGATCCCTTAACCGGTCAGGATATGACTCTCCAAATGACGGAAGCTTCGGGAGGCGGAAGTGGTATGAGCACCTACAGCTATACCTTCCCGGAGAGCGGAGAAGTGATTCGTGCTCCTCAGACGATTCGGATCGTTACCGGCATTCGGGGAGAGGTATATAAGGATAAAAATGCCACTACCCTTAGAAATAACGTGAGCTTAAGTCATAAAAGTGAAGCTCGTCTTCCCAAGGATACGAGCAAAAGATCTACCTTTGCCTTAACCACGATTCCGAAGATTAGCTTAAATAAGAGCGGAACACAGGTTAGCGGAAATCGTGTCCGTTGGAAAATGGACTTTAATAACAACAGAGCGGCAGCCTATCAAGCCAGAGTATTGGATAATCTGGGGAAGGGCCTTACTTTAGATGAGAGCAAGGGAATCACCATTCGCTATGGAGATAGAGAGGCCACCGTTTTAAAGCCCAATAACAATCATGTGAATCTGGCGGGAAGAGGCTTTGGAGACGTTAATGATGTATCCTATGACTATAGTAAGGGCACAGGCCCTAATGGGGGAGATACCTTGACCCTTGCCTTCGGCACTCGCTTTAAGGAGCCCTACAGTATCGAATTTGATACGCTTGTTGCGGAAGACTTTCCTTTACAGGGAAGCGGCACAGACACAAGCATTGGGAACAAGGCCCAGGTGGTAGCCACCTATCCCACAGGGGACGGGGTAGGCAGCGGAATTTCCGAGGAACTCTTTAATGAAACCCCAACCATTTCCGCCCCCTTTAAGTCCATTTTCCTGGAAATTAAGGGAACAGGAACGGATTCCAGAAAGGCTCTGTTAAACTGGAGGGTAAAGGCCACCACCAAGGAAAATTATGAAAAATTAAAGCTTGTTATTAACAATGGACAGTATCATGAATTTAACAGCCTAAATCTTCGCTATGGAGAAGGGGCTTCCGCCTCTAACCTATTTGTGGATAAGGCAAGTAGAGACAAGCTTGTGAATCAAACACAGACGGAAACCATTATGGCAAGCGACGGGGTTACTCCTATTGCTACCTTAAACCTGACCTATCTTCCCAGCACCGGAGCTCCGGCAGGGGGAAATGTGGAATTAACCGTAATCCGAAACAACGCAGTTCCTGTAGAAGAGCGTTTTGATATTGGCTTACTGTCCTGGAATCACGATTCCAAGGCACTGTACTATATGACGAGAAAAGATGGAACTCAGTCTTTTGGTAGTAATGCCACCCTATCCCTCTATACCCATAAGGAGGATATAAACCCCTTTAAGACGGTGAGGTCTGTGGCGGAGCCTCAGAAAATGAGCCCGGATATGCTGAGAAAAACGGTGCAAAGCTTTTACGATGATGAGCAGAAGCGTGCCTATTTCCGTTTCCAAATTACGGCAAATGCCAGTCGTATGGAAGATTTGAAGAACTTTGTATTACAGGATGACCTGCAAAATATCTTTAAATACCAAAAGCCCAACGGGCAGACACAGCCTTTGGATTCCAAGTATTTTACCATTACCACGGCATCGGACAGCAAATATCCCACACTGGCAAGAATAGGAAGCGGAACTGCGGAACAGATTGTATCCGGCAGTGAGCTGACGGTAGATAATGTGGCGAAGAGGGTGGAACTGAACTTACAAAATCCTTTAAATGATACCCTGTACATGGATATTTATGTTTATCTGAATCAGGAAGGGCAGGATGTTCTTTTTGAAAATACCAATGCGGCAGGGCTTAATTTGCAGGAAGCCACCATCAGCACCACCAATAGAGTGACCATCACCTCTACCAGCTTTCCCACCTATTTAAATGGCGGAAATCCGATTGTTCATGACGCAACAGCCTCAGGAACCGGAAAAACCCAGGTGATTCCCAATAAGATCTTGGTCAAGGAGGGAGAACAGGGTAAGGCAGGTTCCCGCTATCAGGGTGTTATGAACTGGAAGGTGCTGATTAATCCTCTGGGCGGAAATATTACGGGAGGAACCGTACTGCTGGATAAGATTCCCAAAGGGCTATTCCTGGATATGAAGTCCATTAAGCTCTATAGAGTAAAGCATCAGGATCATTCTATAGAGATTAACGGAGATGTAAATGATCCCAACAATGCCACACTAGTGCCGGATACGGAGTGGGAAGCCAAGCGACTTCGCCACTTTGATGACCAGCATGACCTGGTGACGGAGCTGGAAATCACTTTAAAAAATTCCACTACCGATACCTATGTTCTGGCTTATTCCACGGATATTACGGCGGATATTGAAAATACGACACCACCCTTTGAAAATGTGGTATATGTGAAAAAGGCTTCCGGAGCCCCGGATTCTATTGCGAAAAAGTCGATAAAGGCCCAGTCCTTTGACTATTCCACCGGCTCCAAGAAGGTGCGCTATGTCATTAATAAGAAGGATTCCCTTGCAGATAACAAGGTAAGTCTTCCCCTGGCAGGAGCGGAGTTTGGACTTTTTGAAGAAAAATACTTACCCTTTTTGAAAACGGCAAGTAAGGATGCCCTTTTGGGTATGGCCCATGACTATGGGGTTACCGATGCAAAAGGACAGGTGCGTTTTTCTGGTGAGGCATATGATTCAAATTTTCCTACAGAAAATATTTACTACCTGATGGAGATGGAAGCTCCTACAGGTTATAAAAAAGATAGAAGAATTTTCGGACCCTATAAGGAGGAAGCGGGAAGGCGAGAAATCAAACCGATTTATGAGGGAAAAGAAATTTCCGATGCTTTCTATAATTTTAGAGAGAGGGAGGAGTACAAAACCGGTTCCGCAGAGATTAAGAAGATTTACGAGGAAGAAAATCCTCGTCTTCCTAAGGTTTCCTAGGTGGCCAAAGGAAAGGGAGATAAGACCGGTTATAAGACAAAATTTAAGTTTTATATTAATCCGGATCCGGAGATGAAGGGAGATTACTTTAAGGAATTCCCTATGGTGAAGGTAGACGGAGAAGCCGGCGTATACGAGTATCCTGCCGGTATCGGCTTTGGGGAAAGCGCAGAGGTGGAAACCGCTCCTGCAGTGGCAGTACCGGACGGACAGGGAGGCTTTACTTATGAGGGAAGCCTGCAGTTAAACGGCCTACCCTGGGGACAGTATGCTTTGGAAGAAATTGATACGGAGACAGGATATCTGCTCAGCAATCGTATTATCTTTAATGTAGAGCGTGAGAAAACCCCTAACGGCACCCCCGTAAGCAGCAGTACCCTGAACTATCAGGGAGAAAAGGACGGGGATAGAGTGGTTCTTCGGAATTACCCCACAGTCTTCTCCTTTGAAAAGAGGGATGGGGAAGGAAATGTTCTGACAGGAGATGCCCTGAAGGGGGCAAAATTCCGTATTACAGGAAAGACGGATGACTTCCTGCAAAGTAGGGATACTTCTTCCCGCTATACCTTGCACAGCGCCGGAAACGAGTCCTATATTCTTCTTACGGAAGAGGAAATGAAGAAGGAGGGTGGTTTACTAGGTGTCTTAAAGACCGGAGTGGAGTATCGCTTTAGCGAGGAAGTCCCTCCAAGAGGCTATGAAAAGGGCCCTGCAATTCCATTTACGATTGATGCCAATAGCGGAAATCTGGAATTGAAGCAACCGGCGAACAATTCACCGGAGGCAGGTTTTTATACCTCTGATGGAGCAAAGCTGATTTTAAAGGATAATCCTACCCGAATCTTAATTTCGGAAGAGGATCAAAATGCTTTTCCGGTGTCTCATTCCTCCTATAAGCTCTATCTTGCCAACAGAGATGGAAGCAAAAAGGAAGAGAGTCCCGCATTTTCCTGGGATAATGGGGAAAATACGGAAAAAACCCTGGAGAAGCCGGTGGCAGGAGAGTATTACCGTTTGGAAAGAACGGCTCAGTCCATTCTTTATCAAAAAAATGCAACAACAGACTATGCACTTTTTAGTCTGTCTAAGGATGGAAAGAGCATCGAAGCGGTGGAAAGCCACGGTATTACGTTGGAAAAACGGGCGGATAGAAGTCTGATGGTGAAGGCAAAGCGAATTCTTGCAGAAGGAAGCTTGACAAAGCTTGACAGAATCGATGAAAAGGCTTTGGAGAAGGCTACATTTGCCCTCTATCAGGTAAAGGACAGTGGAAAGGCGGACAAGGCGGAGGCTTTGGAGCAGGGCGGAAAGATTGCCGACTTGTACCCGAATCTTGTGCTGAGAAAGCCGGAAAATGACCTGTATCTGGGAGACTTTACGACAGACGAATCCGGAAAGCTGTCCACGAAGAATGGAGGCAATAAGCAGAATCTTGCTTATGAAAATAAGCCTCTTTCTCAGGGACTACCCGTGGGACTTTACTACTTCGTGGAGACCAAGGCGCCTACAGGCTACAGCATCGAAACGGAGCAATCCGGACAGGAGAAGAAAAAGTACTTCTTTGCGGTTCGCCCGAAGGAGGATGGAAAAGCAGTGCTTGCCCGTTCTCTGGAAAGCGTTTTGGAAGCAGAGGCAGGACTTCCTGAAACAGCCAACAGGGAAAAGGCGGGATTTGCGAAAAATACCAGAATTCCGGGAACCTTAAATCTTGTAAAGGAAGCGGAGCATACCGGAGAGAAACTGTCCGGGGCACAGTATGGACTTTATTTGGATGAAAAGGGAGAAAATCCTGTAAAGGACGGTAGCGGAAAGCCTTTGGTGAAGGAAAGTAATGAAGAAGGCCGTTTAAGCTTTTCCAATCTGGAATGGTACCAAGATTACTATGTCAAAGAAGTAAAGGAGCCCAGAGGTTATCGACTGGATCAAAAGGTTTACGGTCCCTTCCGTTTTTCCGCAAAAGAACTGGAGAAGGAAACTACTCAGGTGGATAGAGTAACCGGAGTTCGTTTCAATCACTACGGCATTGACCCTCTTCTCAGTTATCAGGAGAAGGATAAAAAGCGTGAGCTTTGGGAAAACGAAGAAAAGTTGAAGGGACTTAAGGTGAAAATCAAAGGTCTTTTCAAGGGAGAAACGGCGGTTAGTGAAAAAACCTATACCACCGATGAAAACGGAGGCTTTACTGTTGCAGGAGATTTGGTGGCAGGAGAGGATTACAGCATCCTGCCGGCGGAGAACCTTCCCGCGTCTCTCCATCCCATGAAAGAACTGCATTTCCAAATTGATAACCAGGACAATTTTGTGGTGAAGAAGGGAGATGATTCTCAGATTTACTTTGTGAAGGACAATGTTTTAGAGCTTCCCAGAGAGAGAACCGCATTCCAGGTTTCCACAAGAGTACAGCATGAAGAGGCAGGAAGGTCTGAAAATGCTATCCTTCCGGGAGTGGAATTTATGCTCTATAAGGATGCAGCAGGCAAGGAAGCCTTCAGCGGAAAACTGGTGGTCAACGGGAAAGAGGAGGAGATTACAGACGGAATTGTAAAGACCCTTTTAGGAAAGCCGGAAAACTTGGATTCCTCCAAAAAGGGATATCTGATGCAGAAAAACAGGCTTTATCAGGAGGGAACCTTACGTCTCCATGGCCTTCCCAAGGGAGAGTATTATCTGAAGGCGGTAAGCCTTGGAGAAAGACTTCCGGAAGAAGGAAATGTGGACTTCGATCAGGAGAAAACAGCATTTTACAAGCTTTCGCTTACTGACACGGAAAGTCGTTTGGAGCTGGTATCTGCTTCCGATATTGAAAAAGCAACAAAGGCTGAGGATGGTTATCATTTACAGTATGGGTTGAAGAAGGCGGATTTCTCCTTCCATACCACAGACTTTAAAACAAGAAAAGAGGACATCGCAAAGCAGACTTATGCTCTCTATATGGAAAAGGACTGGGCTATGGATAAGCTGATGAAGGGAGAATTTGACGCAGAAGACAGCATCATTAGTAGAGATAGTTTCAAGGATAGAGAAGCTAAGCCGGAAATTACCATTGAAGGCAGAAAGTATATTTTGCTTTCTGTACAGGAAAATGACGAGTCCGGAAACCTAAGCTTTAAAAACCTCACCCGTGCACAACGCTATGCTCTTTTAAATATAACCAAGGAAGAGAAGTATCGGGATTCTACGGAGGCTTTGGTATTCCAGCCTTCCGATAAGGGAACGGTAATCATCTCCTACGGAAGAAACCACAGAATACCCACAAGACCAAAATTTGCGGGAGCCTATGGTATTGAAGAAGAACTGTATCTAAAGGATAAGGATGGCCTATATCATCTTCTTGGAAAGGACGGTGTTCTGGGAGAAGGTTTTGCTCT
>CAUUUY010000042.1:0-9925 GCA_963548305.1 uncultured Oribacterium sp. | reverse complement strand
ACCACCTACGGCAATGAGTCAGGGGGAGATCCGGAGGACATTCCGAAATTAACGTATGATGCCTTTAAGGCCTTCCATCAGCGCTTTTATCATCCCTCCAATTCCTTCATTATCCTTTACGGAGATATGAATATGGAGGAGAAGCTGAACTGGATTGATGAGGCCTATTTGCAAGAATTTGAACGGATTTCTCCAAACTCCGAAATAGCAGGGCAGCAGCCCTTCGGAAAAATGGTGGAGGAAAGCCACTACTATCCTATTTCCGAGAAAGATAGTAGTGAAAATAAAGCTTATCTTTCTTATAACTTTGTTTTGGATGCAGGGCAGGATGCGAAGAAGTCCATGGCGTTTTCTTATCTGGATCATGCCTTACTTTCCGGTCCAGGAGCGGTATTAAAGCAAAAGCTTTTGGAAGCAGGCCTGGGAGAGGATGTTTTCGGAGGCTATTCCGACGGTATTTTACAGCACTATTTTTCTGTTATTAGTAAGAATGTTTCTGAAGAGAGAGCCGGAGAGTTTCTACAGCTGATTCAGGATTGCTTTTTGGATGCCGCGGAAAATGGTTTAGATCATAAGACCATTTTGGCAGCTATTCACCATGATGCTTTCCAGTATAAGGAGGCGGATTACGGCAGTACCCCTAAGGGACTGGTTTACAGCATAAGTGCTTTGGATTCCTGGCTCTATGGAGGAAAGCCATGGCTTTATCTGGAAGCGGAGGCTCTTTATAAGGAACTGATGGAAGAGGTGGATAAGGGCTATTTTGAAAAGCTCTTAAAAGAATATTTCTTGAACAATCCCCATTCTTCCCTCCTCCGTTTATTACCCAGGAAGGGAATGACAGAGCAGAAGGAAGAGAAGCTTTCAGAGGAGTTGCAGGCCAGATGGCAGGCATTTTCTCCGGAAGAAAAAGAACAGATCAAAAAAGTAAAAGAAGAACTTACTTTATACCAGCAGACAGAAAATACTGAGGAAGCTTTAAAGACTCTGCCGGTACTCTCCAGAAAGGATATCAAGCGGGAAGCGGAGTCCTACCCTTATCAGGAGAAAAGCCTTGGAAACAGAAAGTTGATTTTGGTGCCCGGAGAGTCTAAGGGGGTTCTGTACCTTCGTCTGCAATTCCATACCGACGGACTCAGTGAGGAGGAACTGTCCTATCTTTCCTTCTTAAAAACCTGTCTTGCTTATATGGATACGGAAAATTATCGTTTTCAGGATTTTAATTCTGAAATTTATCTTCATACCGGAGGCTTTAGTGTGGATTTAACAGCTTACCCGGATTTTGTGGAGAAGGATCGATACACCGGTGTCTTGGCTCTGGACTTTAAGCTTTTACAGGGAGAATTAAAAAATGCGGTAGAGTATCTTGAGGAGATGCTGTTTCGAACGGTTTATCAGGAGGCAAAGCGTCTTTCCGAGATTCTTTTGGAAGCAAAGTCAAGAGAAAGAATGCGCCTGGAGGGTTCCGGTCACAGCTATGCGGTGACTCGTGCCATGTCGGCTTTCTCTCCAAGCTCTCATTTTCAGGAGCAGATTAAGGGAATTGCCTACCTGCATTTCTTAGAAGAACTGGAAGAGGATTTTCGTAAGGATCCCAAGGCTTTAGGAGAAAAGCTTACAGCTCTATCCAAGAAAATTTTTAGCGGAGAAAGATTGCTCCTTGCAGCAGGGGGAGATATCGGCATTTTCGAGAAGGAAAAGAAAGAGCTTACAGATTTCTTGGGAAGACGTTTCCCGGAAAAGGAAGACTGGAGAGAAACAAAATTTGCAGGGGAAAAAGAGCGCAGGGAAGCCTTCAGTACCACTTCCCAGGTGAACTATGTAGCGACCGCAGGCTCCTTCCAAGGGGAAGCTTACCCCTATACCGGAAGCCTGAAGGTTTTAAAGGTGATTTTGTCCTACGACTTCCTCTGGAAGAATATTCGAGAGCAGGGAAATGCCTATGGGGCTATGTGCGGCTTTGGACGAAACGGAGAAAGCTTTATGGTTTCCTACAGGGATCCCAATGTGCAAAGAACCTTGGAGCAATATCGCAAGGTGGCAGAGTATCTGGAAAACTTTAAGGCGACAGAATTGGAATTAAGCAAGTATGTGATTGGTGCCATCTCAGAATTGGATATGCCGAAATCCGCCTATACCAAGTTCCTTTTGGGATTAAGTTGTTATCTTTCCAAGCTTACGAAGGAAGATTTGCAGCGAGAAAGGGAGGAACTTTTAGACGTGGAGGAGAAGGATATCCGAAATCTTTCGGCTTATATCAAGAGAGCCTTCCAAGAAAAGTCTCTATGTGCTATAGGAAATAAGGGCGAGCTGGAAAAGGCAAAGGCTGCTTTTGAAAGGCTGGAAGAGATTTAATAGACGGGAATAAAAAACATAAGGCATTTAGTCTGAAAGGGAAGGGAGTAAAGCGATGGGATCTGTAATTGATGATTTTTTTGCCAAGGAAAGAGGCGAAGAAGTAAAAGTAGAGGAAGGACCGGTGAAATCCGGCTTTGTTTCCATTGTAGGGCTTCCCAATGCGGGAAAGTCCACCCTTTTGAATGCCCTCATCGGACAGAAGGTGGCCATCACTTCGAAAAAGCCCCAAACCACCAGAAATCAAATCATGGCGGTGTATGATGAGGAGAGGGGACAAATCGTTTTCCATGATACTCCCGGAATCCACAAGGCAAAAAATCAACTGTCCGTATATATGGAATCCGTGGCGGAAAAGGCTTTGGGAAACGGAGATCTTGTTCTCTATATCGTGGATGCCACCGAACAAAAGGGAGATAAGGAAGAGCAGATACTTTCTCTTCTAAAACATAGTAAAAGAAAGATTATCCTGGTTTTAAACAAGCTGGACCTCTTAGGGGGCGAAGATGCCTTCCTGAAAAAAAAGGAAGACTACGAAAAGGAGCTGGACTTTGCCGCAATCGTAGGAATTTCCGCCTATAAGAGTCAGGGCTTGGAGGAGTTAAAGGACATTCTCTTTGACTTGCTTCCCTATGGCCCTCGCTACTACGACGAAGAAACCATCACGGATCAGCCGGTACGGGAAATTGCGGCGGAGTTGATTCGAGAGCAGGCACTTTATAAGCTGGATAAGGAAATTCCCCATGGTATTGCAGTACTGATGGACAGTATGCGGGAGAGGAAAAACGGAATTTGGGATGTGAAGGCCACCATTGTCTGTGAAAAGGAAAGCCACAAGGGAATCATTATCGGAAAGGGCGGCGCCATGCTGAAAAATATCGGTACAGGCGCCAGAATTCAGATGGAATCCCTTTTGGAAGCCAAGGTGAATCTACAGCTCTTTGTGAAAGTGCGAAAGGATTGGAGAGAAAATCCGGCTTATCTACGGGAGTACGGTTATAGGGAGCAGAAGTAGAGCTTTGTGGGTGCAAGAAAGTTCCGTTTGTAGAAGCCAAGATTGGGAACGAGAAAGTTCCGTTTATAGAAGCTAAGATTGGGAATAGCAGTTTAGAAATGGAAAAGTACCATTAGGAAAGTAGAAGGGGTCAGTGAAAGAGGAAATTGTTCTTCACGGGGTGGTGCTGTCCGAGCACAGCTTACGGGAGTTTGACAAGCGATTACAGCTTCTCACTATGGAGAGGGGGAAAATGACGGTTTGGGCCAGTGGGGCAAAACGTCCCAACTCTCCTCTTTTGGCGGGGAGCCGTAGCTTTGTCTTCGGAAAATTTCATTTACGGGAAGGAAAGGCAGGATACACCCTTCGTTCTGTAGAGGTAGATGCCTATTTTGAAGAGATTGCAAAGGATTTGGAAAAGGCCTGCTATGCCGCCTATTTTTTAGAGCTGGCGGAGCTGGTGGCCCAGGAAAATCTGGAGGCTCCCCAAATGGTGGAGCTTCTTTATCTTTCCTTAAAGGCACTCTTACATAAGGGCTTGAAAAATGATCTGGTAAGAAGAATCTTTGAGCTTCGTATGTTGATGCTGGAGGGGGAATACACGGAGGAGCCGCCACTGCCCTCCGGAAAGTCGGTGCAGGAGGCCTGGCATCATGTTCTGTCCGTACCTTTGGGAAGACTCTATACCTTTACCTTGGAGGAGGGAACCCTTCTATCCTTTTCCCAAAATGTGGATTACCTCTGTAAAGAGAGCTTTCCCAAACAATTTCAAAGCCTTCGAATCTTAAAAAGTCTTGGCTCATGATTTTTATAGGACTGCAAAAAACAAAATAATCCGGGAAATATCGCAAAGACGGTCTGAAACTTGAGGAATTCATATCTCAAGTTTCAGGCTTGTTTTATATTTAAAAAGCCTATTTTATATTTAAAAAAGCTATTATTTATAGGGTATTTAAATAAGTTTCCTCGGGGATGGGCTGTGGATATTCCAAAGACCTCCGGCTTGATGTATAATAACAGATAATTTTACAAAGAATAAGGAGAAGAGTCTTTGTAGGATGGAAGAAGTAAAAGGAAACGTTGGGGAAAGCAGAAATAGACTGGAGAGAGAAAAATGCCAAAAAATTATACCATGGACACCATTGTGTCATTAGCAAAAACCAGAGGATTTGTATATCCGGGATCCGAAATT
Source organism: uncultured Oribacterium sp. (assembly GCA_963548305.1). Classification (GTDB taxonomy): domain Bacteria; phylum Bacillota; class Clostridia; order Lachnospirales; family Lachnospiraceae; genus Oribacterium. Next base: position 5,384 of record CAUUUY010000042.1, on the reverse strand, counting down.
TATGGTGGACTTGCAAATACCTGGGACTATGGAAATTTAGGGGTAGAGTTAAAGAACAATATCAAAAAGGCTTGGTGGAAGAAGTTCGTGCAGGAATCCAAGTACAATGTAGGTATTGACTGTGCCATTCTGATGAATCCGGAAACCTGGGTGGCATCCGGACATTTGGCAGGCTTTTCCGATCCTTTAATGGATTGTAAAGAGTGTCGTGAGCGTTTTCGTGCGGACAAGGTAATTGAAGACTTCTGCGAAAGCCACAATATTCCTTTGGAGGGCTCCGTGGATGCCTGGTCCAAGGAAGAGATGGAGAATTTCGTTACTTCCCATGAAGTACCCTGTCCCAGTTGCGGAAAGCACAATTTCACCCCTATCCGTCAGTTCAACCTGATGTTTAAGACCTTCCAGGGAGTTACGGAGGATGCGAAGAATACGGTTTACCTTCGTCCGGAAACCGCACAGGGAATCTTTGTAAACTTTAAAAATGTGCAGAGAAGCTCTCGAAAGAAGCTGCCCTTCGGAATTGCGCAGATCGGAAAGTCCTTCCGAAATGAGATTACCCCCGGAAACTTTACCTTCCGTACCAGAGAGTTTGAGCAGATGGAGCTGGAGTTCTTCTGTAAACCGGACACAGACTTGGAGTGGTTCCACTATTGGAAGGATTATTGCCAGAAATGGCTTCTGAATTTAGGCATGAAGCCGGAAATGCTTCGAGCAAGAGATCATGAGGCGGCAGAGCTTTCCTTCTATTCCAAGGCTACCACAGACTTGGAGTTCCTCTTCCCCTTCGGTTGGGGCGAGCTGTGGGGAATTGCGGATCGAACCAATTATGATTTATCCCGTCATGAAGAGGTGTCCGGCCAGGATATGAAGTATTTCGATGACGAGACCAATGAGCATTATCTTCCTTATGTTGTAGAGCCTTCTTTAGGAGCGGATCGTGTAACCTTGGCTTTCCTTTGTGCGGCGTATGATGTGGAGGAGCTGGAAGGAGGAGATGAAAGAACTGTCCTTCGTTTCCATCCGGCTTTGGCTCCGATTAAGATTGGAGTTCTTCCTCTTGCCAAGAAGCTGGGAGAAGGGGCAGAGAAGATTCACGAGGAATTGTCCAAGTATTGGATGTGTGAGTACGATGATCGTGGAAATATCGGAAAGCGTTATAGAAGACAGGATGAAATCGGAACTCCCTATTGCGTAACCTATGATTTCCAGTCTGAAGAGGATCATGCGGTTACCGTAAGAGAAAGAGACAGTATGGAGCAGGTGAGAATTCCTATCAGTGAATTGCAGGCTTACTTTGCCGAGAAATTAGCCTATTAGAGAATAGTCTTGCATAAATAAAAAACAGGAAAAAAATTTTTTATTTGCTACAATAAAATTGCTGAAAAAAACATCATTCCTTTTTTGCTTTACACAAGAAAGAAGTTTCGATTTTGTGTACTGTGAATAAAATGCTGTTTTATAGATGAATTTTACTGTAAATTCTGCTACACTAATCAGAAAGAACAGGTCTACGAAACGCGTTTTTCGTAGGAAAGAAACATGGAGGAGAGCATGTACAAGATCACAAGAGTTGAGCATCTCGTTGACAAGGACTGGCTCATGGACGTGGAGGCGCCCTATGTAGCAAGAAAGGCGGAGCCCGGCCAGTTTATGATTGCAAAGCTGGGAGAGTTGGGAGAAAGAATTCCCCTCACCATTGCAGACTACGATAAGGAAAAAGGAACCATTACCATTGTGTTCCAGGTTGTAGGCGCTTCTACAGAGAAGTTTAGTCATCTGAAAGTAGGAGACTACTTCACAGATATTGTAGGACCCTTAGGAAGACCGTCCGAGCTTGTGGAATTAAGTCCGGAAGAGTTAAAAAAGGAAAATCTGATTTTTATTGCCGGCGGAGTGGGAGCTGCTCCCGTATATCCTCAGGTAAAGTGGTTACACGAAAGAGGCATTGAGGCGGATGTCATTCTTGGAGCCAGAAATAAGGATCTTCTGATTATGGAAGAGGAGCTTCGTTCCGTGGCTAAGAATGTTTATGTTACCACGGATGACGGTTCCTACGGAGCCAAGGGAGTGGTTACCGATGTATTAAAGAAGCTGGTCAATGAAGAGGGTAAGAAGTATACCCGTTGTATTGCCATCGGACCGGTAATCATGATGAAGTTTGCCGCCCTTACCACGAAAGAATTAGGAATTCCCACCATTGTTTCCATGAACCCCATTATGATTGACGGAACAGGAATGTGTGGTGCTTGTCGCTTGGTTGTTGGAGATCAGGTAAAGTTTGCTTGTGTGGACGGACCGGAGTTTGACGGACACTTGGTAGATTTTAATCTGGCGATGAAGAGACAGCAGACCTATAAGGCCGAAGAGGGTAAAGCATTACTGGAACTTTTGGAAGCAGAAAAGTCCCATGGCGGATGTGGAAACTGCAACTAAGGGAGGGGAATTATGGCAAATATGATGAAGAGGGTTCCTGTGGCAGAACAGGAGCCGAAGGTACGTGCAAGAAACTTTGAAGAGGTATGCTTGGGATACAACGATGCAGAGGCTAAGGAAGAGGCAGAGCGTTGTTTGAACTGTAAGAATCCGAAGTGCGTAGTAGGATGTCCCGTTTCTATTCAGATTAATGATTTCATTAGCCAGATTAAAGAAGGCAATATTGAGAAGGCTGCAGATATTATTGCAGAGTCCTCCGCATTACCGGCGGTTTGCGGTAGAGTTTGCCCACAGGAAACCCAGTGCGAGGGTGTTTGTATCCGCGGTATTAAGGGAGAGCCCGTATCCATCGGAAAGCTGGAGCGTTATGTAGCGGACTGGGCAAGAGAACATAACTATATGGCAGCCAAGGCAGGAGCTCCCAACGGCAAGAAAGTAGCCGTTATCGGTGCAGGACCTTCCGGTTTGACCTGTGCGGGAGATTTGGCAAAGTTAGGCTATGATGTAACCATCTTCGAAGCATTCCATGAGCCGGGAGGAGTTCTTCAGTATGGAATTCCGGAGTTCCGTCTTCCCAAGACCAAAGTCGTTGGCCCTGAAATTGAGAATGTACGGAAGCTGGGGGTAAAGATTCTTACCAATGTTTTCGTAGGACGTTCCATTACCGTGGATGAGCTTTTGGAGGAAGAAGGCTTTGACGCAGTGTTCCTGGGAACAGGTGCAGGACTTCCGAAGTTTATGGATATTCCCGGAGAGACAGCCAACGGTGTTTACTCTGCTAACGAGTTCTTAACCAGAAACAACCTGATGAAGGCTTACAGAGAGGATTCAGATACTCCTATGAAGGCCGGAAAGAAGGTTGTGGTTGTAGGCGGCGGTAACGTTGCTATGGACGCGGCAAGAACAGCTCTTCGATTAGGCGCAGAGGTTCATGTAGTATATCGTCGTTCCGAGGCTGAGCTTCCTGCCAGAGTGGAGGAAGTACACCATGCCAAGGAAGAGGGAATTATCTTCGACCTTTTACAGAATCCGGTAGAAATTCTTGTGGATGAAAATGACTGGGTAACCGGAATCCGTGTCATCAAGATGGAACTTGGAGAGCCGGATTCTTCCGGAAGAAGAAGACCGGTAGAGATTCCCGGTTCCGAGTATGTGATTGACTGTGATACGGTAATCATGTCCTTAGGAACATCTCCCAATCCGCTGATTAGTGAAACTACCAAGGGATTGGATACCAACAGAAGAGGATGTATCATCGCTAAGGAAGAAAACGGAGAAACCACCAAGCAGGCGGTTTATGCCGGAGGTGATGCGGTAACCGGTGCTGCAACCGTTATCCTGGCAATGGGTGCAGGAAAAGCGGCGGCAAAGGGAATTCACGAGTACTTGTCTAATAAGTAAGCAATACAAAAAGACTGTAAAATCAAAATGGTTTTCTTAACAATATAGGTCTGTAACTGGGGCACGCTCCCGCTAGCTTCGCCTGACTGAGCAGTGGTTTCTGTTAACCACCGCTCACTTTGCTTCGCAAAGCAAATTCCTTCGGAAGTTGGTCTGTAACAGGACGACTTTTCTGATGAAAAGTCTGTCCTTGCGGATACTAAGCGAAAAACTTCGTTTCTCTTGTTTTTCGCAAGTACCGGCGGGCTCAGACTACCCCATGTACAGACCTATATTGACGAAAACCTATTTCTTGTTTTGATTTTGACAGTCTCTTTTATTGCTTTTTGGCTTATAGGATAAAATAGCTGAATAAAAAAGTAGAGCAGGATGAACCTGCTCTACTTTTTTATTCATGCTTATCGCTCTTGTGCTGTGCGATATCTTGTTCTCATTTAGAAGTATAATATTAGATTGCTCTGGTGTACTTCTTTAAGAATTCCTTCTCGTCTTCCTTAAGCAGTGGAGCAATGGTCTCATAAACTCTTGCATGGTAGTCGTTTAAGAGCTTCTTATCCTCTGCATTCAACATATCCGGATTGATGGCATCCAGGTCGAAAGGAATCAGAGAGATGGTTTCAAAATACATGAACTGTCCATACTCGTTCTTCTCTCCCTTTCTGGCGAGAAGTTCATTTTCCAGACGGATACCGTGGGAGCCTTCCACATAGAATCCCGGCTCATCGGTAATCACCATACCCTCCTGAAGTACTTCGGTTTCTCCGGCACGGAACTTCCAACGGAAGCCTGCAGGACCCTCATGGATGTTCAAAAGATATCCTACACCGTGGCCTGTACCATGGTTAAAGTTCAAGTTTCTCTCCCAGAATGGCTGACGGGAAAGGATATCCAATACCAGACCGGTACATCCCTCCAAGAACTTCGCATTGGCAAGGTGGAGGTTACTGATAGCAACCAAAGTAAAATCATCCTTCATCTGCTGAGGAACCTCTCCTAAAGCAAAGGTTCTGGTAATGTCTGTGGAACCCTCATAGAAGCCTGCTCCGGTATCACTTAAGTAAAGTGTTCCGGTATGGAATTCCACATCGGTTTCAGGAGAAGAGGTATAGTGCACAATAGCGGAATGAGGACCAAAGGAAGAAATGGGCTCGAAGCTTGGACGAATAAAGTTGCCCATTTCGGCACGGAACTCATCCAGCTTTGCTGCGGCAGACATCTCTGTAATCTTAATCTTACCGATATTTTCCTTCAGCCACTTCATAAAGCGAAGGTGTGCAACGCTATCTTTAATCTGGGCTTTACGAATATTTTCAATCTCAACAGGATTCTTGATAGCCTTCATTAAGATGGCAGGATTTCTCTTTTCTACGGTCTTTACAGACTTGGGAATATTGTTGAAGAGAGCATAGTTTAGCTTGCTCGGGTCAATCATGACAATATCCTTGTCGGAAAGCTTCTTTACGTCCTCGTAGATGGCATTGTAGGGATGGAGTACCACACCGTCTTTAGCCAGCTTCTCCTGTAAAGCCTTGTCCAGCTTTCTTTCATCA
>CAUUUY010000041.1:0-10099 GCA_963548305.1 uncultured Oribacterium sp. | reverse complement strand
TAGCAGGGGCTTATAGCCCCGAGCAAACCACCCGTTTGACGGGTGGTAGTGATTTTTTATCTATAAAATTGAAGAAAAGAAAATTATTTTGTGTATCTTCCGTATCCGTATGGCTTCTTGTAGAAAACATCGTGCTCTCGAACAAAGTCACCGGTTCTGGTACAGTGGATAATGGTTCCATTTCCGGAATAAATGCCCACATGATAAATGGTACTTGGGGAGGAACCGTAAAATACTAAATCACCGGGCTGTAACTCTTCCGCGGAAATCTTCTGTGCAGAAGCATACTGGGAACGGGAATCTCTGGGGATGGAAATACCGAATTTCTTAAATACCTCCTGGGTAAATCCGGAACAATCCGCACCGGTACTAAGAGAAGTTCCTGCCACCTTATAAGGAAGCACCGCAATAAAGGAACGAGCATAGCTGATCAGCTCCGTAGCCTCGGACTTCTTCAAATCCTGTGCACTGTTTCCAACATTTCCGCTGAAATTCTCAGCCTTGTTCTTAACCGGCTTTTCCGTTGCAAGGTTGCTGTCCCCTTCCACTACAGGGCCGGAATAAGAGTCGGAAAGTTCAAGAACATCCTGTCCGCTCTTCTTTTCTTCCTTTGCACTTGCCTTCTTGGAAGCGGAGCTCTTCTTCTCCACAGAAGGCTTCTGGTTTTCCTGATCGGAAACGGCTGTTCCTAAATCCAAATCCGATCCCATTACATCAATGGTTCCGGAGCTGGACTCACTCTTACCGTTAGTATAAACTCCCCCTTCTCCGATTGCCTTTACCTGCACAACACCATCCTTAAGCCAGGCACCGGTGGCATCTACCTTATAGCCTTCCACCGTGGTATTGGACTTTAGCCATCCGTTGGCATCAAAATAATAGCACTCTGCAATGCCGTCACCGTTACCGTCAATCCAAGCCCAGGTAGCCTTTGGATAGGTTCCATCCTGATGATTGTACCACCATTTATTGCTGTTCTTGCCGTTTCCCTTCTGCCAACGACCTGCATAAGCCGGGATGGCAGAAAAAAGAGAAATCAGACAAATAGAGTTCACTACTAAAATTTTCCAATTCTTCTTCATTTTCTTTTCCTTTTTTAATAAAACGATACCTCTGCATGATAAAGCATAGCTTCTTTTTTCGCAAGTTCGAAATGAGATTTGTAAGCTAATCCGGGGAAATGTTAGGATTTTGTAATAATTTGAATGATTAAGCCATGAGGCAGACACACAATGGGCAGGTCCGGATTTTCCACACTGATGGCCGGGGTCCGTACACAGATTTGATTATTACAGTTGGATTCGGTACAAAGCACCTTTCCATCCTTAATTTCTATAAAGTTCACCTCATGTTTTGCAGGATTTACCTCATCTTCGGAAAGGGATGCCAGATTTTCCTTAAAGTCCACTTCTCTGGCCTCGTTATCCATAATCAAAATTTTGCTGTTTTCCGAGAGATTTTTTTCAATCAGAACAATTCCGTTTTTTAAAATCTGTACCTTTCTGGCATCCTTTTTGGCATAAGCCTTTGGAAGAAAAAAAGATAAAGCTGCCATCAGACATACAAGAAGAAGAATGATAAGGACTCTCTTTTGTTCCTTTCTCTTCTCCCCTTCCGGTGAACCATTCTTATCTACCAAATTCTGCTTTTCCTTTGCTTCAGAAGACTCCGGCTCCATGCTTGTATTCTTTTCTTCCTTTTTCTGCACTTCCATATCTTTTTCAACTCCCTATTTTATCTATCGACCGTTTTACTCAAAAAAAATCACCAATGAAACGAGATATCGCACGCATAGAGATCGATACTCGTTATGAATAAAAAAGCAGGGAAGCCTACTCTGCTTCCCCGCTAAAGAGAGGCCACAAACCAGACTTGAACTGGTGACCTTCTGATTACGAATCAGATGCACTACCGACTGTGCTATTGTGGCATCTCCCGCAGTATAGCACAGCTTCTTTCTCCATGGCAAGAGTGAAATACAAGCTTATTCCGGTTCCAAGTTACAAAAACTGCAAGCTTATTTTGCTTTAAAGCTACAAAAATACTAAGCTTACTCCAACTCAAAGGCTCCGGTATAAAGCTGATAGTACTTTCCTTTTGCGGCAATCAAATCCTTATGACTGCCTCGCTCAATAATTTCTCCCTGTTCCAAAACCATGATGACATCAGAGTTTTGTACGGTAGAAAGTCTGTGAGCAATCACAAAAACGGTTCTTCCCGCCATCAGAGCATCCATACCCTTTTGAACAATAGCCTCCGTTCTGGTATCAATGGAGCTGGTAGCTTCATCCATGATTAGGACAGGGGGATCATTTACCGCTGCTCTGGCAATGGATAAAAGCTGTCTCTGTCCCTGGGACAGGTTGCCTCCGTTAGCACTTAGCTCCGTATCATAGCCCTTTGGAAGTCTTGTAATGAAATCATCCGCTCCCGCAAGCTTTGCCGCCGCAATACATTCTTCATCCGTTGCATCCAGCTTTCCGTAACGAATATTTTCCATTACCGTTCCGGTAAAAAGCACGGTATCCTGCAAAATTACCGCAATGGATCTTCTTAAATCCGAAATGGCAATATCTCGAATATTGATGCCGTCGTAGATAATTTCTCCCCTTTGAATATCATAGAAACGATTCAAAAGGTTGGTGATGGTGGTTTTTCCCGCACCGGTGGCTCCTACAAAGGCTACTTTTTCTCCCGGTCTTGCAAAAACATCAATATTCTTTAGAATCTGACGCTTTCCATCATAGGAAAAATCCACTCCCTTAAGCTCCATATCCCCTTTCAGTTCTTTCAGGGAAATGCTTCCATCCGGTAAAATGCTCTTCCAGGCCCAGAGCTCTGTTCTCTTCTTGCTTTCTACCAGACGGTCTCCCTCGTGGGAACAGTTCACAAGGCAAACCTTTCCTTCGTCCTCTTCCACCTCTTCATCAATCATCTGATAAACTCTGTTCGCACCGGCAACACCCATAACCACGGCATTAACTTCCGAGGAAATCTGTCCCACCACACCTGCAAACTGCTTGGTCATATTCAGGAAGGGGATTACTATAGCAATGCTTAAGCCTAATCCGGAAATGGAAATATTGGGCACATGGAAGGCCAAAAGTGCTCCTCCCACAATGGCAACCAAAACATAAAGGATGTTTCCGATATTGTTTAGGATAGGCATAATCACATTGGAATAACGGTTAGCCTCATTGGAAACCCGAAACAGTTCATCATTATAGCGGTCAAAGTCCTGAATACTCTTTTCTTCATGATTAAAGACCTTAACCACCTTCTGTCCGTTCATCATTTCTTGGATAAAGCCTTCGGAACGGGCCAGCTCCTCCTGTTGACGAACAAAGTAATGGCTGGACTTTCCTCCGATTACCTTTACAATTCGAAGCATAAAGAAGGATCCAAGCACAACCAGGAGGCTTAGCCAAAGGGAGTAGTACAGCATAATGGAAACTACCGTAATCACCGTAATCAGGGAAGAAATAGCCTGAGGAATACAGATAGAGATAAACTGTCTCATGGCATCAATGTCATTGGTATAATGACTCATGATATCCCCGGTTTTGTTTTGGTCGAAAAATGCAATGGGCAGATCCTGCATATGGTTAAACAGTTTCAGACGATACTGTTTTAAGGAGCCCTGGGTAATGGTGGCCATATTCATATTGTAGCAATAGGCACAAAACAAGGAGATTGTGTAAAATACCAGTAAAATCCCAACCAGTCTTAAAATATCGGAGGATACCGCGTTCCAATTTCCTTCCTTATAAACAGTTTCAATCAGGCTGATGATCTTTTGCTGGAAAATCGCCGGGATAGAGGTTACAACCGCATTAATTACAATAAACAAAAGAGTAATAGGCAGAAGTGTTGGATAAAAGGAAAATAAGTCCTTTATGATTCTGCCTAAGGTCTTCATAAAATTCTTCGGTCTTCCTTTATTCTCCATCCTCTACCTCCTTTCTGTTCTGGGACTCATAGGTTTCTCTATAAATCGGAGAATTCTCCATCAGTTCCTCATGGGTACCTCTGGCAATAATTTCTCCCTTATCCATAATCAAAATCTGGTCCGCATCCATTACAGAAGAAACTCTTTGGGCAATAATAATCTTCGTGGTATCCGGAATAAATTCCTTAAAGCCCTTTCGAATAAAAGCATCGGTTTTGGTATCCACCGCAGAAGTAGAGTCATCCAAAATTAAAATCTTGGGCTTCTTTAATAAAGCTCTGGCGATACAAAGTCTTTGTTTCTGCCCTCCGGAGAAATTGCTTCCTCCCTGCTCCACATGACTTTCGTAGCCTTCTTTCATTCTCTCGATAAATTCAGCCGCCTGGGACAGCCTACAGGCTTCTTCCAGTTCAGCCTGGCTAGCCTTTGGATTTCCCCAGCGAAGATTCTCCGCCACCGTTCCGGAAAAAAGAATATTCTTCTGTAATACCACAGCCACTTGATCTCTCAATGCTTGAATATCGTATTTTCGAACATCCTCACCGCCAACCAAGACTTCTCCCTCCGTCACATCATAAAGACGGGAAATCAACTGAGTCAGTGAAGACTTGGCTGAACCTGTTCCTCCCAGGATTCCCACGGTTTGTCCGGAGGAAATATGAAGGGAGATATCTGTTAAAACATTCTTTTTCGCATCCTTGGAATACTTAAAGTATACATGATTAAAGTCAATGGAGCCGTCCTTCACTAGCTTAATACCCTCTGCCGGATTCTCCATGGTGCTTTCTTCCGTTAAAACTTCAGCGATTCTTCGAGAGGAAGCTGCGGAAATCACTACCATCACAAATACCATGGCCACCAGCATCAGGCTGGAAAGAATCTGATAGCTGTAGGTTAAGAGGGCGGAAAGCTGTCCCACATCTAAAGCAGAACCGCTTGTACTAACCACTAAATAAGAACCGAAGCTTAAGACAAAAAGTACAACCACAAAAAGGCAGAACTGCATCAAGGGGTTGGCCAGGGCAATCAGCTTTTCCGCTGAAATAAAGTCCAGGGCCAAAGACTCCGCCCTTCTATTAAACTTTTCTTTCTCATAATCTTCCCGAACATAGGTTTTCACTACCCGCATGCCCTGAATATTTTCTTCCACAGACTCATTTAAGGCATCATAGCGTTTAAAGATTTCATTGAATATTCCCATGGCTTTTTTTGTAATAATAACTAAGCCAATGGCCAAAACAGGAACAACAAAGCAAAAAATGATAGCCATTCTCCCGCCTATCAAAAATGCTGCCGTAAAGGAAAAAACAATCATCAAGGGGCCTCGGAATGCGGTACGAACCAGCATCATATAGGCCATCTGTACATTGCTGATATCCGTGGTCAGTCTTGTTACCAGAGAAGAGCTTTCAAAACGATCGATATTTTCAAAGGAAAAGCCCTGGATTCTTTGGAACATATCTCTTCGAATATTCCGGGCAAAACCGGTGGAAGCAGAAGCGGCATAATTTCCCGCCCAAAGTCCAAAAAGAAGGGAAAGTATGGCCATCACCACAAGAATCAATCCATAATGCAAAATCATCTGCATGGAGGCATTTTCCTTCATTCTGTTCACTAATTGAGCAGTGAAAAAAGGAATCATACATTCCAGAATAACTTCTCCGGTAACCAAAAGGGGACAAAGAATGGAGTCTTTTTTGAATTCCCTAATGGATTTAGACAATATTTTCAATACCTGCAGTTTATCCTCCTGCATGAATTTTTCCTCTCGCACTATATCTCCCTCCTTATCATGAGCTATCTTGACGGAATCACATACTGATTCGTGTCTTACGACTCTTACAGAACCATATACTGATTAGTGTCTTATGACTCTTACGTAATCATATACTGATTAGTGTCTTACGACTCTAACGGAATACCTATCCTACGATATACTGTTCCGTTTATCTTATAATTTTTCTAAACTTTGCAATTTTAAGGAGAATTTAACAGCTTGTCAAGCGCCGACAAATTTCCCTTTTCTGTTCTTTTGCAAGATTCAATTCTCTGCTCCCTGAAATTGGCTTTCATAAAGATTCTTATAGAAGCCCTTTTGTCCTAAAAGCTCCTCATGACTTCCCTTTTCAATCACATTACCATCTTTCATAACCAGGATACAATCTGCATTCTGAATCGTAGAAAGACGATGGGCCACGATAAAGGCGGTTCTGCCCTTCAACATTTCCTGAAAAGCTCTTTGTACCTTTTCTTCCGTTCTGGTATCAATGGAGCTGGTGGCCTCATCCAAAATCAAAATAGCCGGATCTCTTAACATCACTCTGGCGATACAAAGAAGCTGCTTTTGCCCCTGGGAAAGATTTCCTCCATCCTCCGGAAGAGGCGTGTCATAGCCCTTTGGAAGCTGCATAATAAAATGATGACAACCGGCACGTTTAGCGGCTTCAATGACCTCTTCTATACTCTTCTCCGGCGATCCGTAACGAATGTTTTCCAAAACCGTATCGGATTTTAGCCAGCTGTCCTGAAGAACCATGCCATAGGCAGAACGAAGGCTATGGTCGGATAGCTTTTCATAGGAAATTCCGTCAATAGAAATCCCTCCCTGATTCGGCTCATAAAAACGCATCAAAAGATTAATCAAAGTTGTTTTTCCGCATCCTGTAGGGCCGACTATCGCAATATTTTGCCCGGCTTGTACGGAAAGGCTCAAATCTTGAATCAGCTTTTGCTCCTTGGTATAGGAGAAATACAATCCGAAAAGCTCCAAGCATCCTTCCACCGGCTTCGGCAATTCCCTTTCCTCCGCCTTTGGCTGCATTTCCGCTTCTTCCAGAAAGTCAAAGACACGAGATGCTGCAGCTAAGGCATTTTGAATTTCCGTAATCACGGAAGTAATGTCGTTAAAGGGCTTAGCATACTGGGTGGCATAAGCCAATAGTGAGGACAACTGACCGATGCTTAAAGTTCCTCTCAGGCAAAACAGTGCCCCGATTCCCCCCACTAAAGCATAGCCTAGGGCATTTAAAAAACGGGTAAAGGGGTTGACCAAAGAGCTGTAGAAGTTTGCCTGCATACTGTATCGGGAAAGTCTCTCATTTTTCTCCTGATACAAGGACTCTTTGGGGACTTCCTGCATAAAAGCTTTCAGAAGCTTCACATTTCCGATAGCCTCCGTACTGAAAGCAGCTATCTCTCCTCTGCTCTTGGACTGATTTTGAAAATACAGGTAAGAGCGCTTGGAAATAAACTTTGCAATAAAAAAAGACAGAGGAGTCATCGCTAAAAGAACCAAAGCAATCCTCCATTCTAAAAGGAAGAGGAAAAAGGCAGTTTCCAGAATACTGAACACGGCCTGCAAAAACTGATTCAATAAAACAAACAAGCCCTGAGAAATCTGTTCTATATCTGTGGTCAAACGACTTAAAATCTCCCCCGGTTCTTTGGAATCGATGGAGGATAAGGGAACAGCCTGAATATGAGAAAAAGCCTTCTCTCGTAAATCTTCAATCACATGAAAGGTCAAATAGGTATTTACCTGGTTCATCAACCATTGAAAAAGCACTGCCAATATAAGAACCAAAAGCATAGCCTTAAAAATCTGTCCCAGTCCGGGAAAATCCACCCTTCCCTTTCCGGCAATCTTATCGATGGCCTTTCCCAAAAGAATCGGCAAAAAAAGAGAAAATACTACGGAAAGAAAGGCTGAAACAATAGAAAGGAACAAGGCGAATTTATAAGGTTTCATAAAGCGAAAGAGCTTCCGAAAGGCTTCTCCCGCAGTTCTATTTTCCTTAGACATCTCACTCCTCCTTTCCCTGCTTCTGCGAAGCACAGATTTCCTGATATACCGAACAATGCTCCAAAAGCTCCTGATGACTTCCTACACCGATGAGCCTTCCTTGGTCCAAAACCAGAATCTTCGGTAAATGTCTGATGCTGGACACTCTTTGAGAAATCACCAAAAGGCTTTTCTTTCCTTGATATTCCTCCAGAGCGCTTCGCAGCTTTCTTTCCGTCAGCATATCCAAAGCTGAGGAGGAATCATCCAAAATCAAAAGCCTGGAATCTCCCACCAGGGCTCTGGCTATAGAAAGCCTTTGTCTTTGTCCCCCTGAAAAATTCTTACCTTCTATACTGACGGATAAATCCAGACCTTCCCCCTTTGCCTCTACGAATTCCTTTCCCTGAGCAATTTCCAAGGCTTTCCAGAGCTCTTCATCATTTGCATCCTTCTTTCTCCAAAGAAGATTTTCCTTAAGCGTTCCGGAAAAAAGTACTGCCTTTTGAGGGACATAGGCAATGCTTTCCCGAAGCTCTTGTTCCGAATACTCTCTTAAGTTTCTTCCCCAGAGGAAAATTTCTCCCTCATAATCCCTATAAAATCCGCAAATCAGGGAAACCAAAGTGGATTTTCCAGATCCGGTACCGCCGATAATTCCTAAGCTCTCCCCCTCTTCTAGAGAAAAGCTGATATCGGAAAGAGCTCTTTCCTCTCCGCTGTCATAGGAAAAGGAAAGATAATCCATAAGAATTCCCGGCTTCTTGCCGTCTTGAGCCGGATTAGATTGGATTACTTTTTCATAAGGCTTAGTAGAAATACCCTTGGACTCAGTCTCGCCATCGCTCTTTCGTTCCATTACCTCTTCAATTCTGCTGATGCTGGCATAGGCCTTGACCATCAGGATAATCAGATTGGCAAGCTTTAGAAGCTCCACCAAAATCTGGCTCATATAGTTAGTCAGAGCCACCACATTTCCCTGAAAGAGCCTGCCGTCATTGACCAATTTTGAGGAAAAATACAGAATGCCCATAAGCCCCAGTTGAATCAGAAGCATACTCATGGGGTTCAACAAAGCGGAAATCTTTCCCACTGCAATCTGCACCTTGGTATAATTTTGGTTCTTTTCCCGGAATTCTTCTTCTTCCTTCTCTTCCTGACAAAAGGCCCGTACCACACGGATACCCATTATATTTTCTCTGTATTTTCTGGTAATGTTTTCCAAACTGATTTGAATCTTTTTGTAAAAGGGCATGGTAAGAGCCATAATTCCGAAAACTACAAAGGATAAAAGAATCAATACCACAAAAAACAAAAGCGATAGGCCGGGGCTGATTCGAAAGGCCATGATGCAAGCCCCCACAACAATAAAAGGAGAGCGCATTAAAAGCCTAAGCACCATATTCACCGTAGATTCAATCTGAAAGATATCCGGACCGATTCTGGTAATCAAGGAAGATGCGGAAAGCTCATTGTAATCTTTGTAGGGTAAAGAAAGAATTTTGTGAAACAAGTCTCTACGGTAGGATTTTCCCACCACCATTGCTACCTCTGCCGCAAAATACTGGGCAATCACAGCGGTAAGGCAACCAATGCAGGCTAAGACTAAGAGCAGGAAAAGGCTATGCCAAATCACCCCTATATTCTCCTTACGAATTCCCTGATCGATCATTCCGGCAATGACTAGAGGAACAAAGAGCTCAAACATACTTTCCAAACACTTAAACAGAGGGGCCAAAATACTTTTCCCCTTTACCTTTTCCATATAGGACAGTATTCTTCTCATTTTACTACTCCTCTTACTATTGACTCCTTAAATGACCTTCATTCTCCTATAACTGCTCTTTTCTTCTTGTAAAACTATTTTAGAGCTATGTAAGGAATACCCTTTTTATCCTTCTTTATGAAAATATTGATCCAATACCTTTCTGGCAATTGGCGCTGCGGTCTTTCCGCCGGTTTCTCCTTCTTCCACTATGACGGATATCGCAATCTCCGGATCCTCCATGGGGGCAAAACCTACAAACCAGGCATTGGTCTGTAATTCACTTCCCACCTTCACCTGGGCGGAACCGGTTTTTCCGCAAACCTTATAATCATCCGTCTGTAAAGCACTGGCAGTTCCCTCCGTAACTACCTTTCGCATAAACTGCTTTAACGCATCACTTTCCCCTTGGGAAAGAAGGCTATGACTTTCCCCATAGGGAAACTCCTTTACCGTTGTGCCATTGGCATTCTGTACTGAAGCAAGAAGACTTGGATAGACCAGATTTCCACCATTGGCAATAGCGGAAACCATGCAAAGGTTTTGCAGAGGAGTGCAAAGAGTGGCTCCCTGCCCGATGGCGGTTTGCATCTTATCCCATACA
>CAUUUY010000040.1:0-10228 GCA_963548305.1 uncultured Oribacterium sp. | reverse complement strand
CAGATGATTATAGAACTGCCGGAGAATCCGGAGGATGAGTTCCAGATTCTCAGCTTCCTAAAGGAAAGAGGAATTCTGTATGAGGAGGTGCATTCATGAGCATGAGTTTGCAGGAGCTTTTGGCTCTTTTTTCCAAGGAAACTTTGGCAACCTTGTATATGGTAAGCATTTCCACACTGATTTCCTATGCCATCGGTATCCCCTTAGGGGTGATTTTGGTGGTGACGGAGGAGGGAAGTATTGCGCCGAATAAAATTATTCACGGAATTTTGGGATTTTTTACCAACATTTTCCGTACCATCCCCTTCCTGATTCTTTTGGTTATGGTGCTACCCATCACTAAGGCCTTGGTGCACACAACGCTGGGACCTAAGGCGATTATTCCACCTCTTGTGATTGCTTCCGCGCCCTATATAGCCAGAATGGTGGAGTCTTCATTGAAGGAAGTGGACAGCGGAGTGATTGAAGCGGCAAAATCCATGGGCTCCAACAGCTTTCAGATTATTTTTAAGGTCCTGCTTCCGGAGGCTCGCCCCAGTCTTTATGTAGGGGCGGCAATCTGTATGACTTCCATCCTTTCTTATTCCGCTATGGCGGGCTTTGTAGGGGGCGGCGGTCTGGGAGCCATTGCTCTAAACTACGGTTACTACCGTTACCAGACGGATATGATGTTGATTGCGGTGGTGGTACTGGTGGTCATTGTTCAGCTGGTACAGGAATTCTGGATGAGACTGGCGAAGTATTCTGATAAAAGAGGAAAGCTAAATTAAGATATTCAGGCAAAGGGGCAGTCTTTGTTAAAGTCGGCAGATAAGCTTTACGAAAATTTTATAAAATTGAATTAAATTCGGAGTTCTTGCTTTTTTCTATTTTTTCTTATACCATAGGGGAGTTGAAAAGGACTTTTCAACAGGGAGCACACCCAAGGAATGGAGTAGAAGAACATTTTCCGAAGGGAAGGTAAGAATTCTCCCTAAGGGGAGAGAAAGAGGAGTTTTATGAAAAAGAAAATTGGAGTGCTTGTGGCATCCCTTGCTTTGGCTTTCGGGCTTGTAGCATGTGGAGGACAGAAGGCGGAAACCAAGGCGGAGAGTGAGAAGCAGACTGAGGCAGCTTCCGAAAAGGCTTCCGAGAAGGCCGGAGAAACAGAAAAGGCTACAGAGAAGGCTGAAGCGGGAGAGACCGTAAAGATTAAGATCGGTGCTACACCCAGCCCCCATGCAGAGATTTTAGAGGCGGCAAAGGATGCTTTAAAGAAGAAGGGCGTGGAAATCGAAATCGTTACCTACAACGACTATGTACAGCCAAACCTGGCTACAGATCAGGGAGAAATCGATGCCAACTACTTCCAGCATCTTCCTTACTTAGAGGAGTTTAATAAGGAAAAGAACACCAAGGTTGTTTCCGTAGGAAAGATTCACTATGAGCCATTCGGTATCTATGCCGGACAGTCCAAGGACTTAAAGGAAATCAAGGACGGCGCTAAGATTGCGGTTCCCAACGATACCACCAATGAGGCAAGAGCACTGTTACTGCTTCAGGACAACGGCATCATTAAGTTAAAGGATGGGGCAGGTCTTACAGCAACCAAGCAGGATGTGGTAGAGAATCCTCACAACATCGAGTTATATGAGGTAGAGGCTGCACAGATTCCTCGTTCTCTGGATTCCGTAGACTTTGCTTGTATGAACGGAAACTTTGCACTTCAGGCAAACTATAAGCCCTCCGATGCTTTGGCTGTGGAGAAGGCTGATTCCGAAGCTGCTCAGACCTACGCAAACATTGTTGCCGTAGCGGAGAAGAATAAGGATGCTGCATGGGCAAAGACTCTTGTGGAAGTATTACAGTCTAAGGAAATTCAGGACTTTATCAATAAGAAGTATGATGGCGGAGTAGTACCTATTCATTAAAAATAAAGTGAACATGGGACTGTGAAAAAGCGGAAAGGGGAATCCCGACTTCCCTTTTTCATAGTCTCATTTTGATTACCAGAAGGGATTTTTGTATATGAAAAATAAAGACATGAGAAGAGTGGCAAGAAAACTTTGGAGGGAAAATTGGTTTACGATTTTTCTCTCTTATATTGCGGGATTATTGGGCTTCGTTCTTTTGACCATGCTCTTTTCTTCTCTCCTTAACCCTTTCATCCTCTTTACCGGAGATTTTTCTTTGGGAGAGCTAAGGAGAGGAATCGGTCTTAGTCTTACGGGAATCCTTTTTGCACTATATGTTTTTTTGTGTGTTTTTTACTTTATTGTATTGGGATTTTCTTTCCGGAAAATGTTGCTGGACATGTCCAGGGGAGAAAAGAAGGTGAATGCCGCTATGATTTTTTACGGCTTTCACCCCAATTCATTTCCGTTGCTGGGAAGAATGTTGGGCTTTAGTATCTTGGCTTTTCTCTTTTCTGCGGTAATTTCTTTAGGGCAGGAAGTAATAGACTACTTCTTCGGAGAGGGACTCATTTACTGGTCCTATTACGGGATAAGCCTTGTGATTTTAATATTCTTCTCCCTTTTCTTTGATATGACCTTCTTTACCGTCTGGGATGGAGAGGGAAAGAATTTGTGGCAGAATATGAAAAAAAGCGCCGGGGTAATGAAGGGACAGAAGTTCTGTTATTTCCGCCAAATTCTGTATTTCACTTTGGTGACTTCCGTTGCCGGCTTTATTGCGGTTATGTGGTCCTTTATCTTAAGATCTCCGGCCTTACCGATTTTTGTGTTGTTTTTGTATTTATCCATTTATCTGATCCCTTACCTGGGCTTTGTGCAGGCTTTAATTTATCGCAACGGAGCCGGGGACTTTTCAACGATAAGCTCTGCAAGAAGAGAGACAATCTCTCAGGAGCAAGCAAGAGACAGTGAAGCAGCTTCTATGGAGCAGCCCACAACAGCCGAAGCGGCTTCTATTGAACAGCCTGCAACAGTCGAAGCGGCTTCTATAGAAGAGCCCACAGCAGTCGAAGCGTCTTCTATAGAAGAGCCTACAGCAGTTGAAGCGTCTTCTATAGAACAGTCTGCAGCAGTCGAGACGCCTTCTACAGAAGAGCCTGCAGCAGTTGAAGCGCCTTCTACAGAAGAGCCTAAAGAAAAGGAAGGAGGCTTCTCTGTGGTAATCTCCGAGGATCAGGAAGAGCGAAGCCTGAGCGGATTGTCGGAGATTGCCGAGGAAGGAACGGAAGCCGGCGAGGTGAAGCAGGAGACAGCCACCGAGAATAAGCCGGAAAGCGATGGGGAAAGCAATCCGGAAGCCGATGCAGAAAGCAAGCAGGATTCCAATCATAAAATGAGTTTTGAAGAAGCCAGAAGACAGTATACCGACTATGAGGAATAAGGAGGAAGTATGAAGTGCCCCTTTTGTAACGCTGAGGATACCCGAGTTATTGACTCCCGTCCGGCTGATGATAACACGGCCATCCGTAGAAGAAGACAATGTGAGGTTTGCGGAAAGCGTTTTACCACCTTCGAGAAGACGGAAACCCTTCCCTTTATGGTGGTGAAAAAGGACGAAAGTCGCGTGCCCTATGATCGTTCCAAGCTGGAAGGGGGAATTCTTCGCTCCTGTCATAAGCGTCCCATTTCTCCCAAGCAAATCTCCGCCTTGGTGGATGAGATTGAAAGTGTGATTTTTCATCAGGAGAGTAAGGAGGTCAGCACGGATACCATCGGGGAAATGGTGATGGAAAGGTTGAAAAACCTGGATCAGGTGGCCTATGTGCGTTTTGCCTCTGTCTACAGAGAATTTAAAGATATCAACACCTTTATGGAGGAAATCGGAAAGCTTCTCGGAGGAGGCTTAAAGACGGAGGGAAAAGAACTTGAAAAATAAGACATTTGCACTATTTCCCTGTTTTTCCATTTCTTCCATCTACACATTAGACTTTGAAAAGCTGTATCAAAAGGGCTATCGAGCATTGCTTTTTGACATTGATAACACTTTGGTGCTGCATGATGAGCCTGCCAGAGAAGAAACGGTTGCCCTGTTTCAACGGATGAAGGCTGCTGGTTTCAAAACTGCGGTGCTTTCCAATAACGGAGTAGAGAGAGTGGGGGCATTTCAAGACAGGGTTCATGCGGATTTGGTTATTCCCAATGCGGGAAAGCCTAAAGCAAAAGCGTACTTACAGGCAGTGGAGCAGTTTGGGATAGCGAAGGAGCAGGCGCTCTTTTTCGGCGATCAGCTGTTTACGGATATCTTGGGCGGAAATCGTGCGGAAGTACCTACTGTACTGGTAAAGCCTATGGGGAAGGAAAAGTATTTTCATATTCTTCTTAAAAGAATTTTGGAAAAACCCTTTCTTTTAGCCTACCGGAGAAAACATGCTCTTTTTCAAGAAGAAATTACTGCAGTAGTATAGCTGAAGGGGAAAAGTTTCCATACAAAAAAGCGTACATACAAAGAAGCATAGACACAGAAAAAATACAGATATCGGACGTTCACAGCGGAAAGGAGAAGAGGGAAAATGGGAATGATTGTACCTTTGACAGGGGACTCGGAAAAGGATTTTATAAGGGATGCCAAAGCGTTAGCCCTGCATCCTTTGTATCCCTTTCTTTACGGGGTGGAGATCCGCTATGACTGTCTGAAAAAGCGTGAGGAGAAGTTAGGTAAGTTTCTTGGGGAGCTTCGGGGAATTTTAGGAGAGAAGAAGCTGATTTTTACGATTCGTACAGAGCGTCAGGGCGGCTTCTTTCCCTATGATAAATCTTATTTCCAACTGAATATGATGGCTATGGAAAGCGGTTATCCGGATTATATTGATTTAGAGGTGGAGCTGGACGATAAAGGACGGCAGGCTTTTTTAGACTGCCACGCCATGATTTTGCAGCTGGGAGGAAAATGCATTGCCTCCTACCATGATTTTCAAAAGACACCCGGCCGGGGAGAATGTAGAGAGATTCTCAGCGCTCTGGCCTCCTATGGAACGGACACGGTGAAACTGGCCTGTATGCCAAGACAGGAAGCGGATGTTTTGAATCTTATGCTGGCCTCCCGGGAATGGAAGGATAAGCATCCGGAAAGAAACTTAATCTGTATGTCTATGGGGGAAATGGGAAAGAGCTCCCGGGTGTTGGGAAGTCTTTCCGGCTCCAAACACAGCTTTGTGCAGGCCTTTTCCGCCTCGGCTCCCGGCCAGTTCGCTATAGAAGAATATATGAAGCTTTGGCGAAAAATGGAGGGAAGAAAAAACATTGCCCTGATCGGTTTTATGGGAAGCGGAAAAACAACCTTAGGGGAGATGCTTTCCCAAAAACTTTCCCTTCCTTTGGTGGAGCTGGACAGAAGACTGGAAGAAAGCTTTTCCATGCGGATTTCCCAGTATTTTAAACAGTATGGGGAAGAACGTTTTCGGAGAGAGGAAACAAGACTTTTACGGGAAGTGCTGACGGAGGAAAATAAGCTGTCACAAGACTTGCAGGAGGATTTTCCTGCAGTTTCTCCGATAAGAGAGGAAGAGAAAATTCTCTATGAGGGACAGGCGGAAATGATTTTATCTCCGGGAGGCGGAATTGTACTTCGGGAGGAAAATCGTAAGCTTTTACAGGAGCATTGCTTTACCGTTTACCTGCAGCTCTCTCCCAAGGCGGTACTGGAAAGACTGGAAAAGGAAGCGGAGAATCGACCGGTATTACAAAACAAGCTGGATCTTCATTCTATAGAAAAGATTATGGAAGAGCGGGAGAACCGCTATCAAGCCTGTGCCGATGCGGTGCTATCCGTGGAAGGGAAGACTGTGGAGCAGTGTCAGGAGGAAGTGCTGAAGCTATTAAGGGAAGAAGGTCTTTTTTACTTTCCTGAATTCTGTCAAAAAACGAAGGAAATCTAAAGGAAGAAGAAAGAAAATAAAAGATTTTAATCTATTAGAGAAATGCTGGGATTTATAAAGGAAATATGCTATTCTTGCAAAGAATTATCATTTTTAACAAAAGGAGAGATTATGAAACGGAAAAATTTAGTTCTTGCTTTGGCGATTTTAAGCAGTTTGGCTCTTGCGGCTTGCGGCAATAGCGGAAAGACAGAAACTAAGGTTTCTGCAGAAACAGAGGCAACAACAGAGAAGGCTACAGAAAAAGCTACGGAGAAAGCATCCGAGAAAGCAAGTGAAGCGGCGGGAGAGCAGAAGGCAAGCAATTTTTCCGTATCCGATAAGAGTTTGGAATTTACCACGGAGAATTTAGCTTTGGAGTCTGTGGACAGCTCTATCTTCGGGGAGAAGGATTTAACCGTTCTGAATGTATGGGGAACCTTCTGCGGGCCTTGTATTCAAGAGATGCCGGAGCTTGGAGAGTGGCAGAGAAGTCTTCCGGACAATGTACAGATTATCGGTTTGGTGGCTGATGTGGCCGGAAAAGAGGATGCGGATCATATTGAGCTTGCAAATACCATCTTGGATAAGACCAATGCGCACTTTACCAATATTATCCCCAACAATGATTTTGCGGAATTACTCTCCGGTGTAGTTGGTGTTCCCACCACTTTCTTTATTAATAAGGAAGGTAAGATTGTAGGAAAGCCTATTGTGGGAGCCCAGGTTCCTAAGTATAAGGCTTTTGTGGAGGAGTATTTGAAAACGCTGGCATCCTAAAGGAGAGCTTTTCGCAAAAAATATCAGCGAACTATTTGCAAAACTCTTTCGTGAATTTTTCGCAAATTTTCAGGGTCATTTTCGTAGAAAAATTTTTCCTTTAGAAAGATTTTATTATTGACAAAGGGCTTTGTATTTAGTAATATGAACAGGTCGCAAAAAATGCGACAGGGGGTCTTAGCTCAGCTGGGAGAGCATCTGCCTTACAAGCAGAGGGTCACAGGTTCGAGCCCTGTAGGCCCCAGTATTCGGTCCGGTCTGCGTGTTATGCGCAGCCTGGGTCGGACATTTTTTTCTAAGGCGAGATAGCTCAGCTGGCTAGAGCACACGGTTCATACCCGTGGTGTCGAGGGTTCAAGTCCCCCTCTCGCTACGATAAATCGAAACGATTTCCGTAAAAGGGACGTTTCGATTTTTTTGTTCTAAACAAGTAATTGCCTTATTCCGGAGAAAGGAAGAGCATGAAAGATCTTTGGCAGAAATTTCTTCGATTTTATCATAAATACAGCTATGCCAATGTTCTGTGGATCGGTATTATTTATCCCCTTTGGTTTAAGTCCATTGAGTCCAGAGTGACGGTGGCCACCGGCTACCACATCATGCATACGAAGATTGATGAAATGATTCCCTTCTGTGAGTATTTCATAGTGCCGTATTTTATGTGGTTTCTCTACATTTTGCTGGGAATACTGTACTTTCTTTTTACCAATAAGGAGGACTTTTATAAGGTTTGCCTATATCTTTTTATCGGTATGATTTTTAGTCTTTTGATTTGTGAAATCTATCCCAACGGAACGGATTTACGTCCGCCTTATATCAGCGATAAAAACATTTTCCAAGTCATGGTAGCAGGTCTATATCGTGTGGACACCCCCACCAATGTTTTTCCCAGTATTCATGCCTACAATTCCATCTGTATGCATGTGGCGATTATGAAAAGTAGGGATATTCGAAAGCTACCCTATGGAAAAGCGGTGGTTTGGGGCTCCTTTCTTTTGTGTCTTTTGATTTGTATGGCAACACTGGTGCTAAAGCAACACTCTATTTTGGATGTGGGTGGGGCGATTCTTTTGTCTTTTATTGCTTATGGCTTTGTGTACGGCTACCCCAGCTTTCGTTTATGGGAGTACCTGGAGAAAAAATATCCTTCCCTTATGCAGGAAGAAGGATAGTATAGAAGAGGAGTTATAGATGGAAGGATTTCATTTTTGGAAAAATGCCATCGGACATTTTAAAACCATTACAAAGCATAAGATTCTGGTGATGCGTTACTGTTTTTCCATTGGACTGTATAAGCAGGGACTGCTCCATGACCTGTCCAAGTACAGTTGGACGGAATTTCGGGTGGGCATTCGTTTCTATAAGGGCTATAAAAGTCCCAACGGCGTAGAGCGGATTGAAACGGGAACCTCTACGGCATGGCTGCATCATAAGGGAAGAAACAAGCATCATTTTGAATATTGGTGTGACTATGATTTACAAGATCCTAATCGTATGATAGGCTGTCCTATGCCTTATCGTTATGTGGCGGAGATGTTTTGTGACAGAGTGGCCGCATCGAAGAATTATCAAGGGGAAAAATACAGGGATGACAGTGCTTACATTTACTATAAGCCTATGAAGGATTCTCCCTTGATTCATGAACGGACAAAAAAAGAACTGGAAGAATTGCTGTTGCTTTTAAAGGATAAAGGAGAGAAGGAATGCTTTGCCTTTCTTCGAGAAGAAGTAAAGAGACGGAGAAGGGAAAAAGATTTTTTCTAAAAGAAAGGGGAGTGCAGTATGGCAATCGTTTACGACAAGGAAAAGGGGCTCATTAGCTTACATAGTAGAAATACTACTTACCAGATGGGTATTGGTCCCTACGGGCATCTTTTGCATTATTATTACGGCAGAAGGGGAGAAGGGGATTTTTCCTACCTCTTCCAGTATAAAGATAGAGGATTTTCCGGGAATCCCTATGATGCCAATGCAGACAGAACCTATTCTATGGATACCTTGGCTCAGGAGTATTCTTCCTTTGGAAACGGAGATTATCGTCTGGCTGCTTGCAGCATTTCCGGAGCTGACGGAGAAGGAATTTTAGACCTCCGTGTAGACCGGGTGGAGATTTTTCCCGGAAGGTTCCTTCCGGAGGGGCTTCCCCATGCCAAGGCGGTAGAGGAATGTGAAACCCTTCGCATTTTCCTGAAAGAAGAAAGAAAGAGGGTAGAGGTGGAGCTGGATTACATTCTCTATCCGGATGAGGACGTGATTGACAGAAATGCCAGAATCAAAAATATTTCAGAGGAGGCTCTTTTTGTAGAACGTCTGGATTCCCTTTCCCTGGACTTTTCCTATGGAGATTATGATCTGATTCATTTTTCCGGAAGGTACGGGATGGAGCGTCTCTACCGCAGAGAACCCTTGCAGCAGGGCGTAAAGCATATTGCCTCCATGAGAGGAAGCAGCAGCCATCAGGAAAATCCCTTCGGCATTTTAGCGGGAAGAAACACCACGGAGCATAGCGGAGATTGCTACGGCTTTGCCCTTTTGTACAGCAGCTCCTTCCATCTGGATGTGGAGCGGGATTCCTATCGGGGAACCAGAGTTTCCCTGGGAATGCAAAATGACAATATGCACTACCTTTTGGAGGCAGGGGAAGAGCTGCAAAGCCCGGAGGCGATTCTTAGCTTCGGAGATGGACTTAGCGCTCTAAGCAATCAGTTGCAAAGCATGGTAAAGAAGTATATTGCAGCTAAATCTCCCTTGCCCTATTTCCCGATTTTGCTGAATTCCTGGGAGGCCTGCTACTTTAACTTTACCGGAGAAAAAATCATTGAACTGGCAAGAGAGGGAAAAGCCCTGGGCATGAATCTGCTGGTGATGGATGACGGCTGGTTCGGAAAGAGAGATACGGATTTCTCCGGTCTTGGAGATTGGGTGACTAATGAAGAAAAGCTGGGGATGAGCTTGGAAAGCCTCGGACACAGACTGGAAGAAGAGGGTATGCATTTCGGCATTTGGATTGAGCCGGAAATGGTCAATGAAGACAGTGCCCTTTATCGTGCCCATCCGGATTATGCCTTGCAGATTCCCGGAGAGTCCCCCATTCGTTCCCGTTCTCAGCTGGTGCTGGATTTCTCCAGGAAGGAAGTGGTGGATGCAGTATTGGAAAGCCTGATTTCCTGCTTCCGTTCCGTGCCCCTTTCCTACATTAAAATGGATATGAACCGAAGCATTATGGATGTCTATTCCCATGGGGTGAGTTTCCAGGGAAGAGGAAAGATTTTGCACCGCTATTGTCTGGGGCTTTATCGTTTTCTTTCCGGCTTAAAGGAGGCCTTCCCCAACGTATTAATTGAGGGATGCTCCGGGGGAGGCGGTCGTTTCGATCTGGGAGCGCTCTATTACACGCCCCAGATTTGGCTTTCTGACAATACGGATGCCATTGAGAGATTGGAAATTCAATACGGTTCCTCCTTCCTTTATCCCATCCAATGTATGGGTGCCCATGTTTCGCAAGTGCCGAATCACCAGACCGGACGTGTGGTACCTATGAATACCAGAGCCATCGTGGCTATGAGCGGAAGCTTCGGCTATGAACTGGATCCCAAGGATTGCAGGGAAGAAGACAGGGCGGAAATTCATAAGCAGATT
>CAUUUY010000039.1:0-10361 GCA_963548305.1 uncultured Oribacterium sp. | reverse complement strand
GACTCTCTCCAACCTGTAAAAATGCAGTGGACGAACCTGCCTCTTTGATTACGGAGGCGCCGGAAACCACAAATTCCTGATCTAAATCCTCCACGGAAGATACACAAACAAGAGCGGTCATTAATTTGGTAATACTGGCAGGATAGGTTCTGTCATAGGGATGGTTAAAGGAGATGGCCCGGTCTCCTTCCTTACTGTCCTCTTCCACCAAAAGAAAATATTCCGCATCCATATCCTGAATTTGCGCGCTGGCATCAGAAGGAATAGCCAGATCCTTGGCAAAGCTTTTGGTACTGTTCTGTATATCCTCTTCCACGGTGATAGAAGATAATCTTTGTATGCTTTGTTCTTCCTGAAAGGCCTTTTCCAGCTTCGGTTTACAGGAGCTAAGGCAAAGGGGAAAAATGCACAGCAAAAGAAAGGCTTTTTTCCTTCTTAAAAAAGTACTCAAAGCCTTTCTTCTAGCCAATATTCCTCCACTCTAACTCACCACGTTCCAGAGCGTGAATCAATAATTCTCCCGTTGCCAAATTCGTGGCAATAGGAATGTTGTAAATATCGCATAATCGAACTACGGAATTCACTTCCGGTTCCGTATCCCTTACAGGGGAAGGATCTCTTAAGAAAATCACCATATCCAAGTTTCCCTGCTCGATTTGAGATGCCAGCTGTCTGGCTCCTCCCGTTTCTCCGGGGAGAAACTTGTGGATTTTCAGATTGGTAACTTCCTCTACCAAAGTACCTGTAGTTCCGGTTGCATATAATTCATGTCTTGTCAGGATACCTCTGTAAGCAATACAGAAATTTTGCATGAGCTTCTTCTTGGAATCATGCGCAATTAATCCTACCTTCATCTCTACCCTCCTACGTCTTCCTTTGTAAAGCAACATTTAAGACTATTCCGAAACCAAAGTATACGGACAGCAGGGAACTAACGCCTCGCGAAAAAAAGGGAAGTGTAATTCCGGTATTCGGAAACAGTCCGGTTGCCACCGCGATATTTGTATAGGTCTGAAATCCGATCCAGGCCATAACGCCTACACATATTAGCCGACCACTTAAGGTTTTTGCCCTGTAGGCTATTATAAGACATTCTAAGATAATCAACAAGAAGATTATAATAATTATTAAAGAACCTCTAAAGCCCAATTCTTCTCCGATTACCGCGAAAATAAAGTCATTATCCTCTTCCACCAAAAAGTTTCCGTTTTTTACGGAGAAAATGGAATTATTAAAAAGGCCCTTTCCGTTAAACATTCCGGAACCGATGGCCATGATGGACCACATTTGCTGGTAATAATCATTGCTGTTTTCGGAAGGATTTAAAAAGGTCAAAATTCTTTGTACCTGATAGCCCTGTAATATCGGAATCTTATCATAGAGTCCGGAGGAAAAAAGGTAGAAAAGAAGTCCCAAAACCACCACTACCACCCCTAAAAAGGCGAAAATCCATTTTAATTTCAGGGGGGAGGCGAAGGTCATGGCGGCAACGATGACCGTCATAATAATGGTTGTGGACAGATTCGGTTGAATCATTACCAAGCCCACAGGAATGGAAAAGTAAAGTGCTTCCATTAATAAGGCATGGGGGTGATTGATATCCTCTTTTAGCTTCTGCAGGTAATCCGCAAAGAATAGAATCAGTCCCACCTTTACAAACTCCGAGGGCTGTACCTTTCCCAAAACCGGAACGGTAATCCATCTGGTAGCACCGTGTCCTGAAGCCGTACCGTAGATTTTAACACCGGCTAAAATCAGGACGGAGAGAATATAAATCCAAGGGGACCATTTACAAATCTTCCGGTAATCAATTAAAGAGATTCCCACACACATGGCTAGTCCTACAAAAGAACCGAGAATCTGTCGTACCACAAGGGGATCCTTAAAGCTTTCCGCCGATGTTGCAGAGCGGACGATAAAGATTCCGATGGTATTTAAGGCAATCATGTATAGGACAAGCCGAAAATCATATTGCTTAAAATCATAATCTAATTTCCACTTCATATCATCTCTTTCTCTTAGTCACTGACATTGACCGATAAAATGGAGCTGGCATCTCTTTGTAAAATGGTATCCATACTGAGTTTTCCGAAACAATAGTCATAAACCATATTGGCCAGACTGGCTGCGTTACCGGAGGAATATCCATAGGGAATATTTACCGTAACTGAGATTTGAGGATCTTCATAAGGCGCATAGGAAACGAACACTGCATGGTTACCTCTATCTTCTCTTTCCTGTGCAGTTCCGGTTTTTCCGGCAACGGTAATAGTTTGTCCCAAGAATACATTCTTGGCCACACCCTCGGTAATCACCTTTCTAAGACCTTCATGTACCGCGTTCCAGGTGCTGTCCGCATAATCCAAATGTCTCAAAAGAGATGCGCCTACCTCTTCCACCGTCTTCCCCTTCGGGTCTGCAATTTTGTCCACGATGGAAAGATTGTAAAGATTTCCTCCATTGGCAACAGCCGTAATATATTTTGCCAGCTGTGCCGTATTAAAGGCATGGTTTCCCTGTCCCATAGCGGAACGTTCCGGATCATAGTCGGAAATTCTGGGTTCCGCTTCATCCAATTCAATACCGGACTTTTCGTTTAAGCCAAAGTCGCTTGCATATTTCCGGATTCTTTCCATGCCCAGTTCCGCATTGTAATTCCCCTCTGCATCCGTTGCCAAACGATGTCCTAAATCCGCAAAGAAATAGTTACAGGAATTTTTAATACCGTCCACCAGGGTTTCATTTCCATGGTGGGAAGGCCAAATCCAGCAACGGATATTCGGGGTAACCTCCTCGTACTTACCGGTACAGTCAATCACCGTATTCAAGTCCAGTACCTTTTCTTCCAAGGAGGCAATAGAGCTAATGGGCTTAAAGGAGGAACCGGGAGCCAATTGGGTTTGGGTAGCACCGTTCAGTAGGGGCAAGGATAAGTCCTCATTGCATTTTTTTAAATAAGCGGCATCGTTAATGCGATTGTTGTCAAATCCCGGGTAGCTGACCAAAGCCCGAACCTTTCCGGTCTTTACATCCGTCACCACCACGGAACCGTTACAGGGATCCAGAGCAAACTGTGCCGGAGTAAGCTGTAGCTTTCTGATTTTGTCAATCAAAAAGGTATAGGCAAAATGACTGTCACCCTGGGCTAAAGCATCATAGGAGGCGGTGTCCTGTGCCAAAACGTTTTGTTCAAAAAGAGCCATCAAAAGAAGGTTGCCTTTGATTTTTTGATTGGCAATGGCGTACTTGTACAGCAGCTTTTCGAAGCCGGAGTCCTCTCGCAAAAAGCTCATGATTTTATTGACAAAGAGCTGATAAATCTGTGTACTGTCCGAATACTCTTCCGATAAGTCCAGCTTGGTGGTGTCAATCCATCCCTCTTCTATTCCTTTTTTGATAAAGTCGTGAAGGGAAATGCTGTCGCTTTTCCAGGACGCCAGAGCCTGTGAACTTTTAAAGCGGGAGTCCTCAGGATTAACGATTCCGCCCTCTTTTCCTAAGAGGTAATCGTAAATATAGACCATATAGCCCTGCATTTCCTGGGGAAGGGTGGATAATTCTCCGCCGCTATCCTGCATAAGGACAGCTTCCACTTGAGAAAGCATGGCCTCTTTATTTTCTTGAAAGAGGTCTGCAATCTGCTTTTCTGCATTTCCGGCATCCTCTGCGGTAAAATGCTCTTTGGACAGTACATTGTTGTTAATGAGCTGG
Organism: uncultured Oribacterium sp.; assembly: GCA_963548305.1. Taxonomy (GTDB): domain Bacteria; phylum Bacillota; class Clostridia; order Lachnospirales; family Lachnospiraceae; genus Oribacterium. The sequence goes on along the minus strand of CAUUUY010000039.1, from coordinate 6,650 downwards.
TAATAAGCGTCCTTTACGGGAATCATCAGCTGGGACTGCTTCAAAGCACTTTGGTCCAGCTCATTCTGCTCCGTAATCTTGGATGCCAAAATTCCGGCTAATTCCTGTTCCAAAAGATGGTATATAGAAATCTGGTCGTTAGCGGAAATGGTGGTATAAATATCATTTCCCGCTCCGGGCTTTTCCTCGGAAATCACTTCCATAATACTTCCTACGTTGTTCAGATACATTTCCTTGTATCCTTTTTTTCCTTTTAAGACAAGATCCTCACTCTTTTCCAGTCCCCAAACGCCCACCACATCATTTACCGCATAGGAGCTGTCCTGTTTTTGTAAATCCGCCAGCTGACTTTCCTGTACCTGACCGGTATATCCTACGATATGGGAAAGGTAAGGTGCGTAATTGTATTTTCGAACAGAGACATTTTCAATATCCACGCCGGGGAGATCGTATTTTGATTCCAGAATCTCCGCCATACATTCCCGGGAAACATTGTCCACAATGGTGGTGCTCATATAACGCTGATAAGAGGTCAGTCTCAGGGTATAAATAATACCGATCATATCCAGGGCGGTTTCATCCGACAAAGTAATGGGCTTCCCGTCTTCATCCGTAAGCTTGCTAAAGTTATATAATTTTTTTGCCTGTAAGAAGCATTGCTCAGCGGTACAGTTGGCTTCCTTCTCGCTTAACTTCTCCGGCGTTTTCCGGAAAACATTGGCAATGAGGCGAAGCCGGTCCTGATCGCTTGTGGTGGTATAGACAAAGCTTCCGTCTTCCTGCTTTTGTACTTTAAACTGGCTCTTAACGGGATATTGATATTTTTCAATAATTTCCGCCAGTTTTTTCAACATTAAATTTCGCTTATTGATTCCGGCACTGGTTCCGGAAAAGCTTCCGGTTTCCGCAATCGTTATGTTGTATTGTAATTCATTGTAAGCCAAAAGCTTACCGTCTTTATCGTAAATATTTCCCCTGGTTCCTGGAATCACCAAATCCTGTCTGGTATTTTTTTGGTATTCCTGCAAATAATCATTTCCATGCAATATCTGCAGACGAAAAAGATGCAGTGTTAAAACGGAAAATAAAAGAAAAAAAACAATGGATAATGCAAAGAGTCTGGAGGAAAACAGGCGGTTTAGCATTTCTTTGAGAAAACCAAATAACTCTTTCATCATAAAACTTTTTCCTCCAATTTCTTGCTGGCACTAAAGAAAAAACGATATAAAACTACGGTAAGTAAAAAGGAAAATACAATAGAGGGAAGAACAATATGCAGGGCATAATAAGGAATGTTCCCCTTTCCCCGAACGGCAAAACGGAAAATATAAATATACAGATGATAAATAAGACCGCTGACTACACAAAGAAACAGTGGCAGGGTAATGTACTCTTCGTAATAATAATGATGAAAATATCCATTACCATAGCCGATTAAAACAAAAATCAGGGAATAGAAACCAAAGGGACCGGAATAAAACAAATCCATCAAAAGTCCGGCACAAAGTCCATAAAACATTCCCGGTAAAGAGCCATAATAAAAACCGAAGGAAAAGCAAAGGATCAAAAGCAGGTTAGGACTTGCGGACAAAAAGGGAAGCAGGGGAAATACACTGGTTTGCAATAAAAATGCCAGAATCAAAAGGGCAAAGTAAAACATTGCCATGATTCTTTTTGCGCTTGCCTTTCCTACTTTCTTATTCTGCAAGGTCCTTACTCTCCTTTTGAAAACGATCGTCTTTTCGCTCTTTAAGCACCAAGACTTCCCTTAAATCCGTAAAATCCGCGGCAGGAATCAGATAGCCGTTTTTCATTAAACGCTTCTCATCCTCTTCTATACCGATGGCATAGCCTACCAAAATACCGGGAAGAAATTTAGAAGAAATATTGGAGGTGACAATACGATCTCCATCCTGAATTACCGCTTCCTTCTTCATATTGGTAATTCTGAGTCTTCCCTCTTCAAAAAGCTGTAAATCACCGGCCACGATACAGGTGTCACTGGACTGAATTCCCATGCATGAAACTCTGGACTCATCATCTATGATGGAACGTACGGTGGCATAATTCAGTCCCACATCCGTAACAATTCCTACCAGACCGCCCTTGGCCATAACATTTTGATCTACCATAATGCCGTCCTTGGAGCCCTTGTCAATACGGAAGACTTGGAACCAGTTTTCCGAGTCCTTGGCAATGACTCTGGCGGCTACCTTATCGTACTGCAAATATTGCTGATCCAAGGAATATAAATCCCGTAGGCGTTTCAATTCTTCTTCATTCTGCTTTAAGATATTGTTTTCCTCTGTCAGAAGATCGATTTTGGCATTAAGCTTTTCATTCTCCGCTTCCGCTTCCAAGAGGGTCTTGTGCTTTTCCCAGCGGGAATAGAGCTTATAGCCTACATAATTCACACCGGACTGTATAGGAACCAAAACGGTTCCCACTGCATTCCGAAGAGGATTCATAAAGCCGTCTTTAACAGACGACAGGACAATCATCATAATGCATAAGACCGTTAAGAGTATAAAAATATATTGATTTTTCTTCTGCTCCACTATATTTTCCCCTGTTCCTTAAAACTGTAATATTGATTATCTCCGATAATAATGTGATCCATTAAGTGTATTCCCAAATACTCTCCGGCTTTGTAGATTTCTTCTGTAGCCCGTTCGTCTTCTCCGGAGGGATGGGGATCCCCGGAGGGATGATTATGCACTAAAATAAAACAAACGGAAGCAGCCCTAAGAGCCTCCATAAAAATTTCCCTTCCGGAAAGAATGGATGCATTAGAGCTACCTTTGGATAAAAGAAAATCCTTTAGCAGTTGCGCTTTTGTGTCCAAAAACAGGACATGAACCTCCTCATAGGAAAGATGCCGTAATTCTTCTTTAAAATATTGAAGCACCGAACCGGGAGATCGAAAGGATTGTACTTCCTCTCGGATTTTTCGGTTCCAGATTCTCTTGGCCAGCTCTCCTACGACCTGCAGTTCAATGGCCTTGGTTTCCCCTACTCCTTTAATAGCTTGTAAATCCTCCAGACTATACTGCATAAGTCCCACCAGACCGTCATAAACAGGACTAAGATGAAGCAGCTTGTCTGCAAGGGACAAAACACTTTCTTCCTTCGTACCTGTGCGTAGTATCACAGCCAGAAGCTCCTCGTCTCTTAAAGCGGAAACGCCTAAGCGAAGAGCCTTTTCTCTGGGCAATTCCTGCCCGGATTCCTTCAGTGTTAAATGCATATTTCTCCTCCTATCCGGAGGGAGTCTACAGAGGATTCTATTTTAACACGCTTTCCCCTTATCGGGCAAAAACTTTTCTTAAGCTTTGGCTATTTTAATTCTTTCAAAAAAGCAGATTGATTTTGCCCGGAGCAAAAAGTCGTGTCCTAAAGGGATGCTTCTTAGATATTTAAGAACAAAACAATCTACTCATTAGGGAACTATTCTTTAGGAAGTTTTACAAGTCCTGCCTTGAAAATATTATCCAAGGCCTTGATTACCCCGAATTTTCCGTGGGCAAAGGTCAGGCCGCCCTGAAAATACACGGAATAGGGCTCTCTTAGGGGAGCGTCTGCGGATAACTCAATACTGGAACCGGAAATAAAAGCCCCTGCAGCCATCACCACAGGATCCTCATAGCCCGGCATATCCCAGGGTTCCGGACGAACAAAGGAGTCCACCGGAGAAGCTTCTTGAATTCCTCTACAAAAAGCCAGCAAAGCCTCTGCATTTCCCATACGTATTTCCTGAATAATATCGTTTCTTGGACTGTCCGCCGTAGGGTGGCATTGATAGCCCAGAGATTCAAAAAGACTGGCCGCAAAGATCGCACTTTTTTCTGCTGAAGCGGTAACCGTCGGTGCCAGGAAAAAGCCTTGAAAAAAATCTTTGTTACAGTGCAAGGAAGGCCCAAGCTCCTTTCCTAAGCCGGGAGCGGTCAGTCTCACCGCTGCTCTTTCAATACATTCTTTTGTGCCGGCAATATAGCCTCCGATGGGGGCAAGTCCTCCGCCGGGGTTTTTAATGAGGGATCCCACCACCATATCCGCTCCGTAGTCACTGGGCTCTTCAGTACAGACAAATTCACCATAGCAGTTATCTACCATGCAAATCAGGTCTTTTTTACAGCTCTTGATAAAGCTTACCAAGTCTCCGATTTCTTTGGGACTGAAGCTCTTTCTGTCACTATAGCCCTTGGAACGCTGAATTTCCACCAATCTGGTTTTCTCGGAAATCGCATTTTTAATGCCCTTATAATCAAAGGAGCCATCAGGAAGCAAAGCTACCTCTTTGTAGCTCACCCCAAATTCTTTCAAGGATCCAAGGGAGTCTCTGATTCCGATAACCTCATCCAAAGTATCGTAGGGCTTTCCTACCGGGGATAAAATTTCATCTCCCGGACGAAGATTTCCCTGCAGGGCAATGGCCAAAGCATGGGTTCCGCAGACAATCTGGGAACGAACCAAGGCATCCTCGGTATGAAAATAATTGGCGTAAACCTCTTCCAGGGCATCTCTTCCGATATCGTTGTAGCCATATCCGGTACTGCCCAGCAAATGGGCCTCTGAAACCTTTGCCTTTTGCAGGGCCTGTAAAACCTTTAACTGGTTAATTTCCGCAATTTCATCAATCTCTTTGAAACGGCTCTCCAGATTTTTTAATATTTTTTCACTATAGGCAATTACTTCCGGAGAAATGCCCATTTCTTCATAGATTCTTTGATAATCCATTCTATTCTTTCCTCCTTACCCCCTGCAAAATCCTCCTCTGAAAGGAAGATGGTATTTTTCTCTCTTCTAAACCAGGTCATCTGCCTTTTGGCATAGTTTCTGGAATGCTGTTGAATTTTTTCGACACACTCCTCTTCCGTATAGCGTCCCTCCAAATAAGCAAATACCTCTTTATAGCCTATGGCATTACAGCCCGGCATATTTTCCCGATAGCCCTGCTCATAAAGAGCCTTAACCTCTTGAAACAAGCCCTCTTCCTTCATTTGCAGTACACGGTCGTGGATGCCCTGATACAATTTCTCCCGTTCTCTACACAGTACAATAAATAGAGCATCATAGAGAGCTTCTTTTTTTTGCTCTTCCTGATTATGTCGGGAAATGGGACGCTTATGGAGATAATAGTATTCCAAAGCTCGGATGATTCTTTGCTTATTATTTTGATGGATGGCTTCAGCCGCTTCCGGATCCACTCTGGACAACTCCTGGTGGAGGGGAATCGTTCCTTCTTTTTCCAGTCTTTTCGTAAGTTCCCTTCTGATTCTCTCCTTCTCTTCCTGATCCTCTTCCTGAAAGTCTATATCATAGAGCATGGCTTGAATATAGAAGCCGGTACCTCCCACCAAAATGGGAAGCTTTTCTCTACTGTAAAGTTCAGCAATTTTTTCCCTTGCCATCTTTTGAAAAAGGCTGGCATCATAATTTTCAGAAGGATTAAGGATGTTCAGAAGATGGTGGGGAATTCCCTCCTTTTCTTCTTCTTTTACCTTTCCGGAACCAATATCAAGTCCTTTGTAAACCTGAACAGAGTCCGCGGAGATACACTCTCCGTCCAAAGCCTTGGCTAAGGCGATGGAGGTGCCGGTTTTTCCTACCGCAGTAGGGCCTGCCAAAATCAATAAGGGCTTATGTTCTTCCCAAAGATTCATTTATACAATCCTCTTAAACATTTTTTCCAAATCCTGCTTTTTGAAGGCCACAATCGTAGGCCGACCATGGGGGCAGGCATAGGGATTTTCCAGGGTGAAAAGCTTCTGTACCAAAGCCTCAGCCTCCTGAAAGCTAAGGAGCTGATTGCCCTTTACAGAGGCCTTGCAGGCCATGGATGCAATTTTGTTATAGACGCTCTCCGCTTCGGAAAGGTTCCCTTCTTCTGCAAGAGCATCCAGAATCTCATGGAAAAGCATTTCTGCATCCAAAGAAGGAAAATCCGCAGGGATTCCCTCTAAAAGGTATCGCTTATCTTCTTCCTTTCGGATTTTATAGCCAAGATGGGTAAAATAATCCTTGGTTTTTTCATAGAGCTCTTCCTCTTTCGCATTAAAGATCATGGTTTTGGGAAGAATGCCCTGACTGATTCCCGGCTTTTCCAGGGTTTTCTTTCGCATTTTTTCAAAGTTCACCTTCTCATGGGCAGCATGCTGGTCCATAATAAAGAGTTCCTTTTGAAATTCTATCAACCAGTAGGTCTGAAAAACCTGCCCAATCAGGCGGAATTCCTTCTCTCCCTCTTCAGAGAAGAAGGAGGGAGAAAACAGACTTTCCTGTTCTGCCGATGGGAGCTTTTCTGATTCGGTGAAAAAATGCTCTTCTTTGGGGACAGTATTCTCTTCCTTTTTAGAAGCCTTTTCTTCTTCTAAACGAATTCCCTTTGTTAAATCAAACTCTTCATAAACAAGCTTCTCTTCGCCGGTTTCATCTTTCTGCTGATTCAGCTCCGGAGTTTCTGCGCTAAAATGAGTTTTTTCCGTAGCTTCTGTTCTAAACTGAGCCTTCTCTGAACTGATTTCTGAAAAGTTCTCTGAAACGTTCTCGGAATCCTCCCCTGTAGCCTCCCCTGTAGGGTACCCTTGATTTACAGCTTCAACTTTTTCCTTCTTTAGCTCTCTTATTTCAGAAATCAGTTCGATACTTTT
>CAUUUY010000038.1:0-10410 GCA_963548305.1 uncultured Oribacterium sp. | reverse complement strand
TTCCTTGCTTTCTTTCTGCTTTTTGCTGTCTTGTTTTTTGCGACAGCTTGTGTATATTAACACTTGAGCTTAAGCTTGTCAACAAAAATTGTAGATTTATTTTGAAAAAGATTTTTCTCTTTTTTAAGATACAAGATATGCCAGCTTGGCTTCCATATTTTGTAGTTTAGTTTTTTCCCTTGCTTAAATAATGATAGCTTTCTTTTTACCGAAGTATATAATGGATATACATTTACGGAAAAGGAGTACAAACGATGGAGTTTCCAATAGATTTCTTTTTGGATGAGGTTAGAGAAGGTTTTTTTATTCCCGCCATGATGAAACGGGCTTGGGCTGCGGAATTGGAAATCTTAGTTGAAATTGATAAAATTTGCGAAAAACATAAACTTCGTTATTTTATTGATTATGGAAATCTTTTGGGTGCCATCCGCCACAAAGGCTTTATTCCCTGGGATGATGACATTGACATTATGATGCTGCGAAAGGATTACGAAATCTTCGCAAAAGTGGCTAATGATGAGTTACCTAAAGAATTGGTTTTCCGCTCTCCGGAGGATAACAGCGGAAACTACGAGCTTTTCAGTTCCGTTCAGCATAGAGAAATGCTGATTTCCACTGATGCTATCGGAAAATATCACAACTACCTTTACGGTGCCGGTGTTGACATTTTCCCTTATGACTACCTTGCAAAAGATCCGAAGAAGGCAAAACAACGGGAGGAAATTTTGAAATCCTTGTGTATCCTGGCTTCTTTCCCTTCTATAGAAGGAGAGAATCAAGCGGTTCTGCAAGAAGAAGCGAAGAAGGTACAATATCATTATGGTATAGACCTTTTCCATTCATCGGATTATCGTAAAACTGTCCTTCATCTTTTAAATGACTGCTTTAAGGAATTTAATCAAGATGGCGGCACCAAGATTGCTTATTTGCTGGATTTAATTCTTTATAAAGAACAGGGTAACGGAATTTTTGAAGAACAATGGTATAGTGAACAAAGCTATTTGGATTTTGAATTTCTTGCTCTGCCGGTGCCAAAGGAGTACAAGAAGGTTATTTCCGAAAAATACGATCATTATGAGCAGATCAAAAAAGCCGGAGGAGCACATGACTATCCTTTATATCGAAAAATGGAATCGGCCTACAGGGATGGAATTGGAGGAAAGCTTTTCTACGAATATTCTATCGATAAAAATGATTTAAAGAAAAGATCAAATGTATTATCTACCTTTAAAGAAGAAAATAAGTCAGAATCCCAAAAGCCGCGCCTGTATTTTCTTCCTTCCCTTTACTCTCGCTGGGAGTCCATGAGGGGGCTATTTTTAGAGGCAAATAAAGATGATTCTGTGGATTGTTTCCTCATGCCCCTTCCTTATTATTACAAAGATGGGCTGGGAGGCTGTTCTCCTGCACAATGGGACTATACTTTATATGAAGATGAGTTGGGAAAAGACAACCCTTCTCTTTTGGATTTTAGGACTATCGATTTAAAGGAGATTTCTCCGGATTTTATTTTCACAAATGATCCCTGTGATGAATATAACTTAAGCTTTATGCTTGATCCGGCCTTTTTTAGCAAAAAGCTTAAGTCTTGTACGAAACAGTTGATTTACATTCCTTGGTTTGTTACTTCCGAAATTGATTTAGAAGATAAGGAAGACGGAAAAGCCATCGTGAATGCGGAAAATTATGTGATTATGCCCGCTCCGGTGCATTCCGATTATGTGATTTTACAATCCGAAGGAATTGCAAAGCTGTATCAAAGCCTTTTGGAAAAAGAAAGCGGAGCGGAGTATGCAAACTATTGGAAAGAAAAGCTTCTTCCCTTCGGAAGCCCCCTCTTCGACAAGGATAAAGATAAAGAAAAATATGCTTCTAAAGCTATATGGGAAAAGTTGAAAGCATATCAATAGATTCAAAAGACCGACCAAGGCAACGCTGCCCTATGGTCGGTCTTTTTTAGAATTTTTAATTCCTTTATTACTATATATACTTCTATTTTCGATCAGAAATTTTTCTTTGTATAACTAGCCTGCGATTTCTCTGGCTACGAAGATTCCGGATGCGGAGGCGTGGGAAAGGGAGTGGGTCACACCGGAACCGTCTCCAATCACATAGAGCCCCTTTACGCAGGATTCCAAATGTTCATCAAGAGCCACTTCCATGTTGTAGAATTTAACCTCTACCCCATAAAGAAGAGTATCTTCATTGGCTGTGCCGGGAGCAATTTTATCCAGGGCATAAATCATTTCCATAATACCGTCTAAGATTCTCTTCGGAAGCACCAGGCTCAAATCTCCGGGTGTTGCCTGAAGAGTAGGCTGTACCAGTCCCTCTTCAATTCTCTTATGGTTACTTCTTCTTCCTCGCACCAAATCGCCGAAACGCTGAACGATTACACCGCCTCCCAGCATATTGGAAAGTCGGGCAATACTCTCACCGTATCCGTTACTGTCCTTAAAGGGCTCGGAAAAATGCTTAGCCACCCAAAGAGCAAAGTTGGTATTTTCCGTATGCTGCTCTTCTCCCTCGTAGCTGTGTCCGTTTACGGTAACAATGCCGTTGGTATTTTCATTAACCACGATACCGTTAGGATTCATACAGAAGGTACGTACATTATCCTCAAAAAGCTCGGTACGATAAACAATCTTACTCTCATAAAGCTCATCTGTTAAATGAGAGAAGATTACGGCAGGAAGCTCCACGCGAACACCGATATCTACACGGTTGGACTTGGTGGGAATATTCATGTCTTTGCAAACCGTTTCCATCCACTTACTTCCGGAGCGACCTACAGAGATAATGCATTTATCCGCATAGAAATCTTCTTTCTTGGTATGGAGATGGAAGCCATCATTCTCCAGCTTTTCCACCTTCTCCACCGGACAATCAAAATGGAATTCCACCTGATCCTTAAGCTTGGCATAAAGATTTTCCAATACCACGTAGTTGATGTCTGTTCCAAGGTGGCGAACGGAAGCGTCCAAAAGCTTTAAACGATTCTGCATGCAAAGCTTCTTAAACTTTGTTCCTGCGGTGGAGAAAAGTCTTGTTCCTTCCCCACCATTTTCCATATTGATTTCATCTACATAACGCATCAGGGAAAGAGCTTCCTCTTTTCCAATGTATTCGTAAAGCGTTCCGCCAAAGTCATTGGTAATATTGTATTTTCCGTCGGAGAAGGCTCCGGCGCCTCCAAAGCCGCTCATAATGGAACAGCTTTTACAGGAAATACAGCTTTTAATCTTCTTTCCGTCGATAGGACAATGTCTCTTTTCCAGGCTATGTCCCGCTTCCAAAACCACCACGGAAAGCTTACTGTTTTTTTTCATCAGCTCGTAAGCCGCGTAAATTCCCCCCGGTCCTGCACCAACAATCGCTACATCATATTTCTTCATCCAAGCCTCCTGTAACTCCCTTACTACCGCAAAGGACTAGACCCCGCTTTTTTGAAAAAAGCATTTTACGATTTAGTATAGCATAAATTTCCTCTCTTTAAAGTATTTAAAATATACAGAGGAAAATGGATGTATAATAAGCACTCACATTCTTTTCTATAGAACAGGTCCGGAACGAGGGCACGCTCTCGCTAACCTCGCCACGCATCGGTACTAAGCTTCAAGCTTCGCTTTCAGCAAGTACCGGCGGGCTCAGATTACCCCTTTTCCGGACCTATTCATAGAAAAGTGGATTTTCTCCATATTTCCAATGCATTAAAAACAGAAAAAGAGACGGAAGCTGCTCTCCCATCCCTTTTCCTCTATATATTATAAAACTATGATTTTGTTACATTCCATGTCATGACATAAATCGTAAACCATTCCGGTCTGCAGCTCTACCACCTTGGGTCTTGTGGGATAACGCTTGTTATTCTCCACCACCTTGGCCATCTGTCCTGTGGACAGCTCCACAATGGTATCCACCGGATAGAGGATCACGCTTTCAATAAAGCTTTGAATGATAGCGTTGTCCAACTCGGAACCCATAGCCAAGACCATTTCCATGGCTTCTCTTCCGGTAATCGGTCCTTTGTAAGGGCGCTTGGTTACCAGTGCATCAAAGACATCCGCCACGGAAATAATTCTGGAAAACAGGGAAATCTGGCTACTGCCCAAGTTGTCCGGATAGCCCATTCCGTTCATCTTCTCGTGGTGATGCAGCACGCCGTCCAAAATAATGGGAGAAAAGCTGTTCTTTTCCTTCAAGATTTCATAGCCGAATAGGCTGTGATTCTGAATCACCTTGAATTCTTCATCCGTCAGCTTTCCGGGCTTATTCAAGATTTCATTGGGGATTCTGGCTTTTCCCACATCGTGCAGTAAGCCTGCAATTCCAAGCTGGTGAAGCTCTTCCTTCGGCAGGCCGTATTCTCTTCCAATCATCATGGAAATGGCCGCCACATCCACACTATGCTTAAAGGTGTACTCATCACTGATTTTAATGAGGTTCACATCAATCGCCACCGCATCATTTTTGAAGATGGCTGACTCCAGCTCTCCGAAAATATCCAAAGAGTTGGTAGCAAAATCCTTATCCTCCGTGTGGTCGAAGATATGGTTCATTCTTTCTTCCAGCTGTTTCTTCATTTCCACGGAAAGCTGAATTTTAGCACGATCCGGTTTTCTATGCTGGCGAATAATCTGCTTGGTTTTCTCCGGAATTTTGATGTCTTTATCATCTCGCACCCGGTAAATATAGATTCCCGGCAGCTTTTTTTCTTTGATATAGCGCACCTGATAGGCATCCAGATAAACGCCGTTTTCAATCATGGCTCTTCCACGAATGTCTTTTACCGACTCACCCAGCTGCATGCCAATCTGTATATCATCTCTTCGTACAAATAGCTTTTCTTCCATTCCTTCCTTTCCTTTTCTGCCTCTATATCAGCCGAACACACTTTTCCCTTTTCGGCCTTTCCCTCTATCTCTATCTAATGCAAAGGAGAATGCAAAATGCCTCCTTCTAACACAAAAGCGGTTACTTCGATTTTCGTCAAAGTAGCCGCTTTTTATAAGATTTTCTATGGATTTCAGAAAGAATTAATAATGCCTATTAAATTATTCTATGGAATAAAATAGCATGTTTTTTCCGGATAAGCGGAAATACGATTTCCGTCATTTTTACAGATCATCTTCAATGGCTGTGCTCTTGGCATAGGCTGTGGAACGAGCCTCAAAGAAGTCTGTCTTTACCATGTTGGCATCCGCATATTGAGATACCCATTTCATGGATTCCGGCTCCTTCTCATAGCCCTCATAAAGATTGGGCAAGCCCAGAGAGCGATAACGAAGGTTTCCTAAATAACGGATGTAGTCCTCCACCATTTTTCCGTTAAGACCGGGAATGGAGTCTCCGATTACATACTGCCCCCAGGCAATCTCCTGCTCCACACCCTTCTTCACCATCTCGGTAATTTCAGCAATATGAGCCTCATCAAAAAGCTCCGGTTCTTCCTTCTTTAGCTCCAAAAGCATATTTCTGAAGAGCCAAAGGTGAGTATTTTCATCTCGGTTAATATAGCGAATTTCCTGTACGGAACCGGGCATTTTTCCGTTTCTTCCCAAGTTATAGAAGAACATGAAGCCGGAATAGAAGTAGATTCCCTCCAAAATGAAGTTGGCAATGCAGACTCTTAAAAAGCTGTCCTTACTTTGCTGCTCCACAAATTCATTGTAAAGGTTTCCGATAAACTCATTTCTCCGTAAAAGATGCTCATCCGTCTTCCATTGGTAGAGAATATCGTTTCTTTCCGTAGGATTACAAATGGTATCCAGCATATAGCTATAGCTTTGGCTGTGGATACACTCCTGGAAGGTCTGAATGGAAAGGCAAAGGTTTACCTCATTTGCCGTAACATACTGGGAAATGTTGGGCAGGTTTGCGGATTGCAAAGAATCCAAATACACCAGAAAGCTCAGGATTTTATCATAGGCTCTTCTTTCCGCCTCGGAAAGCTTGGGATAATCACTCTTGTCCTGATTTAAATTAATCTCTTCAGGAACCCAGAAGTTGTTCATGGCCTGACGATACCAATCCGACACCCACTCATATCTCATGTTGTTAAAGTCATTGATATTGGTCGTATTGAAATTAATCATCCTACGATTTCGAACATCAATATCCCCTTCCGGGTTAAATAAGGGCTTACGCTTAATCTCTTCCATACTCTATTTCCTTTCCTACTGCATTGAAGCAGTAGAGTAATCAGTTCTTTTTCTTATCCTTGAAAAGCCATAGTTCAATTTTTCTATAGATAATGCCACCATGCATAATGAGGTTTTTTTCGCTTCCACCGTATATGCCGCGATAAGGCCATTGCGAGGCTTCCGTTAGGAGCCCCATGCTAGCAACGAGTGCGGTGCGTGTCTGAGCGAAGCGAGTTCGCAAGGAGCACGAGTGCATCGGCGCATGGGGCGAGTAGGAAACGCAGCAGGCCTTAAGCGGCATATACGGTGGAAGCGATTAATCCATTATGCAGAGCAGGACTCGCAATCCTCCGGATCCAATGCCTTGGACCTTACATAGTAAATGGTCTTGACCCCGCACTCCCATGCCAGGGTGTAAAGGTTCAAAAGCTCACTCATCTTATACTCATTGGTAATCCAGAAGTTAAAACTCTGGGCCTGGTCAATATGCCTTTGGCGAAGTCCCGCTGCCCGTACGGACCAGGTCTGATCCATCTGATGGGCAGACTTATAGTACCAGTAGGTATCCATAGAAAGCTCCGGTGCCACTCTGGGCAGAATTGCCCCCTTCTTCTCCTCTAAGAAGAAGCGATTCATAATGGGGTCTAAGCCCGCAGAGGTTCCGATCAAAATGGAGGTGGAACTGGTGGGAGCGGTAGCCAAAATCCAGGCATTGCGAATCCCCGCATGAACTTCCTGCTTTAAACTCTCCCAACGGGAACTGTTATAATTTCGTCTGCTAAAGTATTCTCCGGACTCCCATTCTGAGCCTGCAAAAGCACTGTAAGAGCCCCTTTCCTTAGCCAACTCACTGCTGGCCTTAATCGCCGCATAGTTAATATTTTCAAAAACCTTATCCACAAAATCCAGATGCTCCTGAGACTCCCAGGCAATGTGGTGCTTTGCCAGCATGTGGTGATAACCGGACACTCCAAGACCGATAGCTCTGTATCGTTTGTTGGTAATCTCCGCCTCTGCCACAGGATAGAAGTTTAGGTCGATAACATTGTCCAAAGCCCGGACAACGGTTTTTGTAATTCTCTCCAGCTCCGGCTGATTCTCCACCGGAATATTGCCAAGACAGAGGGAGGCCAGATTACAAACCACAAAGTCTCCCGGCTTAACAGTGCTGACAATCACCTCGTCTCCATCCTTAGTCACTACCTTCCGCTCACAAATCTCCGCTTCCTTCATGTTCTGGGCGATTTCCGTACAAAGGTTGGAGCAGTAGATAATTCCCTTATGCTTGTTGGGGTTCATGCGATTCACAGTATCTCTGTAGAAGGCAAAGGGAGTTCCTGTTTCCACGGCGGATTTCAGGATCAAACGCACCAAATCCTTTAAAACATAAACTCGCTTACTGATGCGGTTATCCCGTACGCAGTCCTCGTAGCGACTCTCCCATTCTTCCCCGTAGAAATCCTCTAAGCAGTAGCCCTTTACCAGGAAAATGTCGTGGGGATCCATTAAGTACCATTCCTGATTCAAGTCTTCCTTTACCTTCTTCCAGAAAAGGTCGGGATAACATACTGCCGGAAAAACGTCATGGGCCTTCATTCTATCATCCCCGTTATTGGTCTTTAACTGTAAGAACTCCGGCAAATCCTTATGCCAGGCATCCAAATACACTGCTACCGCACCCTGACGCATACCCAGCTGGTCCACAGCCACAGCTGTATCATTTACTACACGAATCCAACGAATGACGCCACCGCTGGCCCCCTCAAAGCCACGAATCTTTCCGCCTCTGGAACGCACCTTTCCGAAATACATCCCCATGCCGCCGCCGTATTTGGAAACATCCGCAAACTTGGAAATGCTCTGATAAATGCCGTCCAAAGAATCCGGTACCGTATCAATAAAGCAGGAGCTTAGCTGGTGATAGGGCTTTCTGGCATTGGACTGGGTAGGGGTTGCCATAGTAACCTGATGAAGGCTCATCAGATCGTAGAACTCCTTTACATACTGTAAACGGTTCTCCTTTTCCTTCATGGCCAAATGCATAGAGATTCCAAGGTACATTTCCTGGGGACTCTCCAGTACCACATGCTGATGATCCCGAATCAGGTAACGGGACAGAAGAAGGTCAAGGCCTGAATAACCGAAAAGATCATTTCTGCTCTGGTCGATAAACTTGGCAAGTTCCTCCACCTCTTCCTTGGAATAGTGCTCCAGAATATAGGCTCCATAGAGCCCCTGCTCTGTCAGATACTCCAACTTATCATAAAAGCTGCGGAGATTTCTGCTCTCCTCCGCCTTCTTTAATTCCTTATGAAAATGATAGGAGCGAAGTCTTCCCGCAATTCTTTCCCATCCCGGTTCTTCCTGGGTGGTAAGCTCCGCCGCCGCTCTGGTGAGGAGAGCCAAACGCTTGCTAAGCTCCTGTTCTCCCTTACTTAAGGACAGATACTTTGCAGAAAGTCTTGCCAAATCATAATCCGGAAAATCCTTTTGACAACGGCGAAGTACATCATCAATCTCATTATCTCCGATTTCCTCTTTGATTCGCTGGCGAAGATGTCTTAAAAGAGTTCTCTTCTCTCTGTACAAGATATAGGCTCTGGCTACCTTGTAATCCCCGTTATGCATCAGGGCTTCTTCTACAGCATTTTGAATTTCCTCTACAGAAACTCTATGCTTCTCTGCCAGACTCTCCTCTACCTTTCCCAAAAGAAAATGCAGTTTTTCCTGCTCTACAGAAATCCCCTCAGAGAGAAAGGCCTTTTCCATCGCTCTTTCAATCTTCTCTCCCTGATAGTCCTCTTCCAAAAGGCCTCTTTTAATAATTGTTTGCATAACACCCATCTTTCTCTACTACCGTATCCGCTCTATTTTTTCGCATAAAAAAAGGCTTTAAGCCACTTTTTATTGGAAAAACCTTGCCCCTTCAATTTTCTAACAAAACACAAATTCTTGTGTCGCAATAGACATGCCAACACAATATAGCAAGAAATCCTTCCTCTAGCAAGAGCTTTTTCGGAATCTTTAGAATTGATTTTCCCCAATGAAAAAGTGGGTAGAAATAGAGCCCTCCTCCCCTTTTTAAAAAGATAGGTCCGTAGCCGGGACACGCTCTCGCTAACCTCGCCTCATAGGGGTTCTAAGCTTTTCAAAAACAAAAGCTAAGACCCCATGGGCTCAGATTATCCCTTGCTACAGACCTATCTTTTAAAAATCCGTGTCTCTATTTTCTAAACAGTAAAACTTATTTATCCGATAATCTCTCTTTCATTGGCCAAAAGAATCTTTCCGCTTTGGCATGCCGGGCAAATGCAGGTGTCCTCTCCCTTTGCCTTAGCTTCCTTTGCGGCTGCGGCAGTATTCTTCGCTCCCTCTTCTCCGAAAAACGCTTTTCCCGCTTCACTTTCCGCAAAGGCAATCAAATCGTCAATGCCGATAATATCCTCCTTGATTTCCTGAATCAAAGCCTTTGCCTTTTCCTGTTCATGCTCCGTTCCAAAGGCCTCCAAATACGCCTGGGCTGCAGCCTTCCCCTCCGGGCACAGGCTGTACGCCTCTAAGAATCTCTCCACTTCCTGCTTTAACGCCTCTCTTGTCATATTGTCCTCCTTTTCCAAAGTAGTTTAATAAAGTTATATCACCCGCATTATATCACCTCTCCAGCTTCTTCATAAACAGTTCTTTATTTTCTTTCGGACTCTCCTTTGGCCTTCCCAGGTTCTCCCGAGAGTGCATAGCGCAACGAACTTCCAGAAATATTGGTCCGTCTTCCTTGGCGCTTTCCAAAAGAACTCTTTCTAAGTTCTTTTGATTTCTTACCAGATAGGATTTATTGTATCCGCAGGCCTTTGCCACACTGCCATAATCAACGTTTGGAGAAACGGTGGGCTGACCCCCTACTGTTTCATGGGCTTCATTATTTAAAAGGATATGTAAAATATTTTTTTGTCCCGAAGCTCCAAGAACTGCCATAGCCCCCATGTGCATCAGAAGAGCGCCGTCTCCGTCCAGACAAACTACTCTTTCGTTCTCCTTTTCCAATGCAATTCCTAAAGCTATAGAACTGGCATGTCCCATAGATCCTACGGTAAGAAAGTCTCTGCTATGATCCTCCCCCCGTTCTTCCCGAATCTCATAAAGCTCTCTGCTGGCTTTTCCGGTAGTGGAAACAATGGGAGAATCTCCGATATAGTCTACGATGCAGCGGATAGCATCTTCTCTGGAAAAGTTATAAGCATTGCTATAGTGATAGCCATGCTCCTTTTCC
>CAUUUY010000037.1:0-10667 GCA_963548305.1 uncultured Oribacterium sp. | reverse complement strand
AGAAAGCGGCGGCCAGAGTAGAAAATGCAGTGGAAAAGGTCTTGGCGCTGGGGGGCAGAACCAAGGATATCTTCTCCGGAAAAGAAGGGGAAAAGCTTTTGTCTTGTTCGGAAATGGGGGATTTTGTAGTGGCTCAGCTGTAAAGTTCCAACAGTTTTCAGACCTATATGCAAGAAAACACTAGGATATTGAATTTTTTCAGCTTTCGCTTTGTTGTAAGAGGAACTTCTCGGAACCTTGTTTGTCAAAAAAAATAATAGAAAATCTTAAAAAAATAGGCAAAACGGAAAAAGCTTGTGGCGACTCCGATTTGCCTTGCTTTATGTGGGGGCTCTCCGTATAATGGTAGAATGGCGTAAGCCATGAGAATAAGGAGAGTGGAATGGATAATAATAATGATTTTAAAGGCGGTGAGAATGGAGGCTTCTCCAACTGGGGACAGACGGTTCTCATCGTTTTAATAGCGGCAACAGTAACCTTCTTTATATATACGGTAGCCCAGCGTTTTATGACCAAGGGCATGTCTCAGGAATTAAGCTATAGTCGTTTTCTTTCTATGGTGGATCAGGACTTGGTGGCCAAGGTAGAGTGGGGAGAGGGACAGATTACGGTTTACCCAAAGAGTAGAGTGCAGACAGAGCAACCGAAGGAAAATCCAAGTAAAGAGGAGAAGGAAGGCATTGCCAGGGATGATGAAGAAGGAAAGGCCTTGAACTTTGATACATCAAAGGAAGAAACTTCCTTCTCTGAACAGAATTCCTCCTTGTCGCAAGATTCCTCTAAGAATAATGAGGAAGGTCTCAAAGAGAACGGTTTAAAATCGGAAGAGGTTTATTTTAAGGAGGATATTTCCGATAGGACTTCTTGGGAAACTATCCTGGGGATGATTTTAAAGAATCATTTGAAAAGAAGAAATAATGCAGGATCCGACAGCTCTTCCGGACTGACTCAGGGAGAAAGCAGAGTCTATTATGTTGTGCCGGTCAACGCGGATGCGGCATCTTTGGTGGAGCGTCTCTATAGACATAACGTGGAGATTTACAGAAAGAGACCGGATAATTCCGCCTTTCTGATGCAGATTATTGTCAGTATTGTGCTACCCTTTGTTTTCCTGATTCTTCTGATGAACACCATGGTGAAGAAAATGGGAGCCTCCGGTGGAGGATTCTCCGGGGTAGGCAAGTCCAAGGCGAAGATGTATATGCAGAAGGACACCGGCATTAGCTTTAAGGATGTAGCAGGTGAGGATGAGGCAAAGGAAAGCCTTGTGGAAATCGTAGACTTCCTACATAATCCCACAAAGTATACTTCTATCGGTGCAAAGCTTCCTAAGGGAGCCCTTTTGGTAGGGCCTCCGGGAACCGGAAAAACCCTTCTGGCCAAGGCTGTGGCAGGAGAGGCCAATGTGCCCTTCTACTCTCTTTCCGGTTCAGACTTTGTGGAGATGTTCGTTGGTGTGGGAGCCAGCCGTGTAAGAGATTTGTTCCGACAGGCAAACCAGACTGCGCCTTGCATCATATTCATTGATGAGATTGATGCTATCGGTAAGACCAGAGATACCCGTTACGGGGGCAATGATGAAAGAGAACAGACTCTGAATCAGCTCCTTTCCGAAATGGATGGCTTTGATGCGGGGAAGGGAATCATGGTCATGGGGGCCACCAACCGTCCGGAAATCCTGGATCCGGCTTTGCTTCGTCCGGGACGTTTTGACCGCCGTGTCATTGTGGAAAAGCCTGATTTGAAGGGAAGAGTCAACATCTTAAAGGTGCATGCCAAGGACATCAAGCTGGACGACAGCGTGGACTTTGACGAAATCGCCTTGGCCACCAGCGGTGCGGTGGGAGCGGATCTTGCCAACATGATGAACGAATCCGCCATCACTGCGGTAAAAAATGGTAGAGAAAAGGTTAGCCAGAAGGACTTGTTTGAGGCGGTGGAAGTGGTTTTGGTGGGTAAGGAAAAGAAGGATCGTATCCTTTCCCAGCAGGAGCGAAAGATTGTTTCTTACCATGAGGTAGGACATGCCCTTGTGGCGGCGGTGCAGAAGCACTCCGAGCCGGTACAGAAGATTACCATTGTCCCTAGAACCATGGGAGCTCTGGGCTACGTTATGCAGGTGCCTGAGGAAGAAAAATATCTGAATACCAAGGCAGAGCTTCATTCCATGATGGTGGAATGCCTGGCAGGTAGAGCGGCGGAGGAAATCGTTTTTGAAACTGTAACCACCGGAGCCAGCAATGATATTGAGAAGGCGACGAAGATTGCCAGAGCGATGGTAACCCAGTACGGTATGTCCGAGAAGTTCGGCTTAATGGGACTTGCCAGACAGGAAAATATGTACCTGGGAGGTCGGGCTGTCTTAGAGTGCGGAGACGATACCGCTACAGAGGTGGACCAGGAAGTGGCACGCATTTTGAAGGAGTGCTACGAAGAGTCCAAGAAGATTTTGTTGGAAAATCGTTTTGCTCTGGATGAGATTGCAAAGTTCCTGATTGAGAAGGAAACCATTACCGGAAAAGAGTTTATGAAGATCTTTGCCGAAGTAAAGGAAAAGGAAGGAAGAGAAGAGCATCTGGAAAGTCCTTCAGAGCTGAAAGAAGGAACAGAGGAAAATGAGGGCAAAGAGGAAGGACACTCCGAAGCCTAAGAGGCAGACGCTTCTATAGATAAACCGCATTTTCTGAAAGAAATGTACGAAAAAGGTCTGTCAGAGTTCCTTCTCTGGCAGACCTTTTCCCTATGATAAAATACCATATATGACTATGCCCGGTCTCTAAGGACGTACTTCCATAATGTCTGAAACAGTACAGGAAAACAAAAGGCAAAGCTGTCGTATGGTTTCTGTAGAGACCGGTAGGTTTTTCTTCAAACGATGCAGCAGTGCGGCAGAAACTTTGTGGTCTTGAATAAGACGATATTGGCTCACTTGTTCTCGTTCAATCAGTCGCCAAAATGGGGCATAACTAATCACATATACTCCTTTTAGAATGAGAAAAGGAAGACAAAATATAAAGAATTCTTCTATCTTGTATAATTTTAACATTACTATGCAGATTCGTATAGAAAGGAATAGACAAAATGACTTTTCTTTTCCTCTTAATTCTTCCCATACTCCTGCTTATCTATTCTCACTGGGAAAGAAATCAACTCAGAGTGGAGAGGTATAGGATTTCTACTGACAAAGTAAATAAAGCCTATCGTTTTCTCTTCCTGACAGACCTCCATGACAAGAGCTTTGGAAAGGATAATGCCCTTTTACTGAAAAAAATTGAGGAATTAAAGCCTCGATGGATTTTCATTGGGGGAGATTTTCCTATAAGCTATTCCGGAGAAAAAACGGCGGAGAGAGATGAGGTGGAAAATTCCTGCCGTTTGCTGTATGCTTTAGCAGAAAAATATCCTCTTTACTATACCTTTGGAAACCATGAGGAAAAGTTGTTTAGTAAAGAGGATTTTCAGGGAAAGCAGCAGGCCTTTCGGAAGGCTTTGGAAAAGGTGGAACTCTTAGAAAATCGTTCCCTGCGCTTAGAGCAGGACTTAGAGCTTAGCGGTTTGTCCTTGGATTTATCTTATTATCGGCCTCTACTTTGGAAGAAGAAAAAACCCTTAGGGGAAGAGAATAAGAAAAATTGGGAAAAGGCTATAGAAGCTACCGGGGAGAATCGGCCAAAAAACATTTTTCGAATTGCCTTAATGCACAGCCCCTTTTATCAAGCGGAAATGGAGGCTTTGCCGGTGGACTTGGTGTTGTCCGGACATTTTCACGGAGGAGCCATCGGCTTCCCGGGCTTTGCTTTGATGACCCCCCAGTATAAGTTTTTTGTGAAGAATCCAAGAGGCTTACGAAAAGTAGGGGAACAATGGCATTTTACCGGAAGGGGACTGGGAACCCACAGCATCAATGTGCGATTGGCAAACTTCCCGGAGCTGGCTTGCTTTGACATTCTTCCTATGGGAGAAGCGTAAGGAGAAAATAATGGAAGAAAAGGTGATTTTTTATAAGCTGGATGCCTTTGAGGGGCCGCTGGACTTATTGCTCCACCTTATTGAAAAAAATAAAATCGATATCTATGACATTCCGATTTCGGAAATCACAGAGCAGTATCTGGAATATATGAAGGCGCTGGAAGAAGAGGATTTGGAAATCGTTTCCGCCTTCCTGCTGATGGCAGTGACGCTTCTGGAAATGAAGGCCAGAATGTTGCTACCCAAGAAGGAGGAAGAGGAAGGGGAAGAAGTAGACCCCAGAGAAGAGCTGGTACAGAGACTTTTAGAATATAAAAAATATAAAAGAATCAGCGGAATGCTACGAACCAAGGAAGAAACTGCCCCCAATATCATTGAAAAGGAACCCAGTATTCCGAAGGAAGTGGAAAAGTACAAGCCGCCTTTGGACCTGGAGGATCTGTTGAAGGGCTTGGATATTCTTCGCCTTCGGGAGACCATGAAGGAGATTTTAAGGCGGAAGGAAGCCAGAAAGGACCAGCTTCGGGCAAACTTTGGAAAGATTAAGCGGGAAAAGATAAGCTTGCAGGGGAAAATGCAGGATATTCTGGCTTATGCGAAGAGCCACGGTCGATTTTCCTTCCGACAAATGCTAAAGAAAAAGCAGGGAAAGACGGAGACGGTGGTGAGCTTCTTGGCCATTTTGGAGCTGATGAAAATGGGGAAGATTACTCTTAAGCAGGAAAATGCCTTTGGAGACCTGGATATCACTGTTAATAAAGAAGCGGAGCAGGAAGAAATGGATCTGACGCTGGTGGAAGATTTTGATTAATAAAGCTTTTAGAAGGGAGTAAGGCAGGTGGAGGAAAACGAACAGTACTCTTTGAAAGAAGAGTTGGAAAAAACTTTGGCAGGGGAAGCTGCCGAAGCCTTACAGGATAGGAATTCGGTGGAAGAAAAAGCCGAAGGCTCTAGGGATAAGGCCCCGGTTCTTAGCTTGCAGGAAGAAATAGAAAGAGAAGATGCCCTAAGCTTGCAGGAAGAGGAAGATTTACTGGAAGCTCTTTTGTTTTCTTTGGGAAGAACCGTGAGTCTGGAAGAAATGGCAATTTGTCTGCACATGGGTGTGGATGGAGCAGAGCTTGCGGCAGAGCGTTTACGGAAGAAATATGAGGAGCGACAGGGAGGGCTTTTGATCCGAAAGCTGGAGGGAAAATATCAGATGGTCAGTCATCCCAAAACCTATGATGCTTTGATTCGAGTGGTTAAGCAGAGTAGGAAACCGGTGCTTTCCGATGTGCATTTGGAAACCCTTTCCATTATCGCCTACTGCCAGCCGGTTACAAAGGCAGAGGTAGAGCGGATTCGTGGGGTAAAGTCCGACCATGCGGTAAATCGTTTGGTGGAATTCGGCTTGATTGAAGAAGTGGGCCGTTTGGACGCTCCGGGAAGACCTGTGCTCTTCGGCACCACCGAGGAGTTCCTGACTCGTTTCGGTGTAGATTCTCTTGCCTCCCTTCCCAGTCTTCCCAAGGATCTGGAGAAGCTTTTGGAAGAGGAAGTAACGGAGGAACTTAAGGACAGCCTTGGCTTAGAGCCGGAGACGGTAGAAGAAGCTAAAGAAGAGCAGTTGGAAGGTCAAAAAGAAGAGCCGGACGAAGAACCGGAAGAAGTTACGGATGAGGCGGAAGAAAGTACAGAGCCGGAAGATGCTGTAGAGGAAGAGACTCCGGAGCCGGAATTTTCTGCGGAAAGCGAAGAAGAAAAAGAACTGGAAGAAGCTGCGGATGAGGCGGAGGTAGAAGCGGAAGAAACAGCGGAAGAAAGTACAGAAGGGCAGGAGGACGCGAAGGCATTGGACCCGGAACAGTAGGCAGGGACCTTTTGCAAGAGGAAGAAAGCTTTATCGAAGCTTATCTTATGGAATTGGAGGCGGAGAAGGAAGTAGAGCTGGAAGAAGACAACGAAGTATTCGAGAACTCGGAAACCGAAGATAAATCAGAGGCTGATGTGGAACCGGAGCCCGAAGAGGACTTAGAAGAGATTCGGGAGCCGGAACTCGAAGAAGAATCGAAAGACTTAAACCTTCTCCCTGCAAGGGGAACCTGCCGTAGAAAGCCGTTAAGAAACTGTTATAGAGAAGAAAAGGGAGTGCAAAGAAATTCCTGGAGAAAGGAGAAATGCAAGTGGAGGCTAAGTTAAAAATCAAATATCATGTAAAGGAGCTGGAAAAGCTTCGCTACATTGACGGAAAAAGTGACTGGATTGATTTACGGGTAGCGGAAAATGTCAGTATGAAGCAGGGAGAATACCGCCTAATCAGTATGGGTATCTCCGTGGAAATTCCCAAGGGCTATGAAATGCTGATTGTTCCCAGAAGCTCGGCCTATAAGAACTTCGGGATTTTGCAAACCAATGCCATGGGAGTGGTGGATGAATCCTTCTGCGGCGACAATGACATTATCCATATGCCTATCTTAGCCATGCGAGATACGGAAATTCATATCAACGATCGAATCGGACAGTTCCGCTTGATGCCTCACCAGCCGGAGGTACATTTTATCGAGGTGGATCATCTGGATAACGAAGACCGTGGGGGTTTTGGCACCACCGGGAAGGCATAATAGGAGGGGAAAATGCAAAAAAGGAAGAACAAAAAAGGAAAAAGCTTAAGCTCTTTTCTGCTACTCTTTCTCCTTCTCTCCTTAAGCCTTTTTGCCTGTAAGAATAAGGCGAAGGAATATCGTCTTCTGGGAATCGAAGCCCTGGAACGGGGAGACGGAAAGACGGCATTGGAAAACTTTAATCTGGCCTTGGAGAAAAGTAACGGGCAGGTCTCCGCTTTGCAAATGGATATTCTCGCTTATAAGATTGAGGCGGAAATTCAATTGGGAAATATTTCCGATGCGGAGGAAAGTTTGCAAAGCTATAAGACCTTGGCGAAAAAGGATTTGCCCCTGCTGGAAGAGAGAATTGCCGGAAAAAAGCTGATTCAGGAGCTGGGAACTGCTTTGAATGACAATAAGCTGGAGGATGCGGAGAAGCTCCTTTCAGAAATCAAAGAAAAGGGGCTGGAAGAAGATAGGGAATATCTTTTTGATGGGGCGGTATATCTGGAGAAGACCGCCAAATGGCAGGAAGCTTATGAAGCCTTTCAGCAATACTGTACCCGTTATCCGGGAGATGAAGATGCGAAAAGGGAGCTTAGCTTTCTGAAAAACCGTATGGAAGCGTTGGAGAAGAATCCTTTGCTGAAAGAAAAATCGGGGATAGTGGAAAAGCAGGAAACAACGGAGACTATAGAGACAACAGAGACAACAGAAGGAAGCAATTAAGAAAAGCAAGACTATTTCAAAAGGAGCTGGAGAATAATCGGAGAAGTTTTCTATCTTGCATAGAGTCTATGTAAAACTTGATCATTTTATAGCTCCTTTTTTAGTGTCAAAAATTCGTAGTCAAAACTTGAATGTTTTTGGAGTTTTTTCAAAAAAATATTAGAATCAAAATAGTTTTTGGAATTTATTCCAAAAACTATAGCTAAATAAATAGTTTTTGGAATTGAATCCAAAAACTTTACTTTCTATAGAAAGGATGCTATTCTCAACGAGAAGGGAGGTGCCGGGGTGATTATAAGAGAAGAATATCTGAATAAGCTAAAGGTTCTCAAGGATAAACACATTATCAAGATTGTGACCGGAATAAGAAGATGTGGAAAATCAACGCTATTGCTTCAGTTTCAAAATTGGTTAATCGAGCAAGGAGTCGATTCGTCCCAAATAATTTTCATTAACTTTGAGGACCTGGAGTATGAGGACTTGAATGATTATAGAAGTCTTCATCAATACATTAAAGAGAAGATAAAGAAAAATACGAAGACCTATATTTTTCTGGATGAAATTCAAAATGTAGATAAATTTCCTAAAGTATTGGATAGTTTACAGCTAAATCCGGATATAGATTTGTATGTGACCGGCTCCAATGCCTATATGCTTTCCTCGGAGATAGCCACATTAATTTCCGGGAGATATATCCAGATTGAGATGCTTCCTTTGTCTTTTAAGGAATATTGTCTGGCAAAGGGGGGCTATGAAGATAGAGCAAGAAAATATACCGATTACTTGTTAAGCAGTTCCTTTCCATACGCTTTAGCATTGGATTCAGAGCCCAATATCATCAGAGATTATTTGGAAAGTATCTACAATACAATAGTAATTAAAGATATCATGAATCGGAAACAGGTGACGGATTCTATGATGCTTCAAAGTGTTTTGAAGTTTATTTTTGACAATATCGGGAATCCCTTTTCCACCAAAAAAATAGCGGATACCATGACTTCCGACGGTAGGAAGATTGATTCTAAAACGATAGAAAAATATCTTACGGCTTTGAAGGAATCTTACGTCATTTATCAGGCTAAACGCTTTGATATCAAAGGAAAACAGTACCTTAAGACCTTGGATAAATACTATGTGGTAGATATTGGACTTCGATATATGCTTCTGGGCAAACAAGCTATGGATGCAGGCCATATATTGGAAAATATTGTTTATTTGGAATTGCTTCGCAGATCCTATGATGTGTATGTGGGAAAGGTGGATAGCTTTGAGGTGGATTTTGTCGCACAAAATCAGGACGGCAATCATTATTATCAGGTGGCTCTGACGGTAAGAGAAGAAGCTACATTGAATAGAGAATTAAGACCGCTGCAAATGCTTCAGGACGACTATCCCAAGGTGCTTCTTACACTGGATGATGACCCTTCAAGGGATATAGACGGCATAAAGATTCTGAATGCAAGAGACTGGCTACTAGATTTGAAACAGTAGAATGGAAATTGAAACTGTACAAATGGAAATCAAAGTCGTAGACATGGAAATTTTCTTGCTAGGACAAGAAAAGGATAGTATACTTTTTTCTCGTATACTTATACCAAAAGGAGAGTAGCGAATGGCGAAGAAAAAAGCGGGAAAGCAAGTAGGAGAAAGAGGAGGACGTATGGCAAGATATGAGGAATTATCCGTAGAGGAATTGGAAGCCTTAAGAGCGGAATTAAAGGACGAATACAGGCGCTACCAGACCATGGATATGAACCTGGATATGAGTAGAGGAAAGCCCTGTAGAGAGCAGCTGGATTTGAGCAATGATATGATGGATGCTCTGGACAGCAATGCGGATATGTATTCCAGCGAAGGTGTGGATGTTCGAAATTATGGCGTACTGGATGGAATTGCAGAGGCCAAGGAGCTTCTTTCCGACATGATGGAAAATCATCCTGACCATATCCTCATTTTCGGAAACTCTTCTTTGAATGTGATGTATGACTCCATTTCCCGTTCCATGACCCACGGTGTTATGGGAAGTACCCCTTGGTGTAAGCTGGATGAGGTAAAGTGGCTTTGCCCTGTTCCGGGCTATGACCGTCACTTTGCGATTACCGAGTACTTTGGAATTAAAATGATTCCGGTACCCATGACAGAGCAGGGCCCGGATATGGATATGGTGGAAGAACTGGTAGCTTCCGATGAGGCGATTAAGGGAATCTGGTGTGTGCCGAAGTACTCCAATCCTCAGGGCTATAGCTATTCCGATGAGACGGTACGCCGTTTTGCCCGCCTGAAGCCTGCAGCCAGAGACTTCCGCATCTACTGGGACAATGCCTATGGTATGCATCACCTTTATGACCATGAGCAGGATTATTTGATTGAGATTTTGGCGGAGTGTAAGAGAGCGGGGCATCCGGATTTGGTGTATAAGTTTGCCTCCACCTCCAAGATTTCCTTCCCGGGCTCCGGTATTGCTTCCATGGCAACCAGCTTGAACAACTTGGAAGACATTAAGAAGCAGGTACAGTACCAGACCATCGGACACGATAAGGTAAACCAGCTTCGTCATGTTCGTTTCTTCCAGGATATTCACGGTATGGTGAAGCACATGCAGAAGCATGCCAATATTCTTCGTCCCAAGTTTGAGATGGTGGAGGATATTTTTGAGAAAAACCTTGCAGGCACCGGCGTGGGAGAATGGACCAAGCCGAAGGGGGGATATTTCATCAGCTTTGAAACCCTGCCCGGCTGTGCCAAGGCTGTAGTGGATAAATGTAAGAAGGCCGGCGTCAAGCTGACTCCTGCCGGCTCCGCCTTTCCTTATAAGAAGGATCCCAACGACAGCAATATCCGTATTGCGCCAACCTATCCCCCACTGGAGGATCTGCGTATTGCCTCCGAGCTTTTCACCCTCTGTGTAAAGCTGGTGAGTGTGGAGAAGCTTTTACAGGACAAGAAGGAAGCGAAGGCGTAAACGCTAGTCTTCCCCTAAAAATTCCTGTAAAAGATAGGTATAGACCTTTTGGTGCTTGGCCTCCCATTTTAAGCAAAGGGCCTTGGCACTTTCTTCATCGGGAACGGTAAGCTCCACTCTACAGAGCAGGGTGCGATTTTCCCGAATTTCCAACTGCACAAGGTATTCCTTTGTGTCTGTCTCCGAATAATCGGAATATAGGGCCGCCTCACTTTGCAGGCGGCTTTTGTTTTTGGAAAGAAAGAGGTCTATGTCCTCCCGTACCAGCTCCGGAATATCCTGGGAAAAGAAGTTTAATGTCTGCTTGCCCTCCTCCGTGATTTCGTAGCGGGTGGTGCTTTGGCTGTGTTCTGCGGAAATGAGAGAAGCCTCCACCAAATCATTGATGCATTGCTGTAAAGTGAAATAGGTGGTATATTCAT
>CAUUUY010000036.1:0-10696 GCA_963548305.1 uncultured Oribacterium sp. | reverse complement strand
CGTTATAGTCTAAGGCTACATCCGGTCCGGAAGCTGGTCCGGAAACATTTAAGGTACCGCCTTCGATATAGACCTGACCGTTGGAGTCAATACCATCTCCACCCGCTGTCACATTTACCGTACCGCCTGTAATACGGAAAAAAGTATCCGCCTGATTTTCTTCTCCGTAGGCTTCCTTTTCCTCATCGGTAGCGCTGTCATCAATCAAGCCACGGGCATTGATCCCGTCATCGCTCGCCACAATGTCGATGGTTCCGCCATTAATATCTATGGTAACAGCCTCCAGACCTTCTCCAACCTTCTCCATCTTAATGGTTCCGCTATTGATGACCAAGGCTCCGTCTGTGGTAATACCGTCATCCTCTACATTGATGGTGATTTCCGCATTTTCAATGGTAACGGAGTCGGTTCCCTTGATGGCCTTTCCTACAGATTCAATATTCAGCTTTCCGCCTAAGATAATGAGATTATCCTTTGCCTTAAGGGCTGTGGCATAGTTAGAACTGATATTCAAGGTTCCGTTTCCGTTAATGGTCAAATCCTGCTTTACAAAGAGGGTCGCATCTGGCTCATCCTCTCCCTCTGCGTAATTATATGTTGTGCCGTCTGTGATGGTGTTGGTGGTGCCGTCCACTAAGGTCAGCACAATCTTACGTCCGGTAGCTGCATTAATGACGGAGGAAGTCGTATTTGTGATATTTACGCCGTTGAAAACGATGTGTACCAGGTCTTCGTCTCCCACATCCGTAATGATCTGTCCGTTGAACTCTCCGCTAAAGACATAGGTTCCGGCCTTGGTAATGACAATATTGCCATCCGTATAGCTCGCGCCCTCGCCGGTAATCTTGGCATTTCCGCTACTCAACTCAATCTTGGTATCAGAGTCGGAATAAGAAGTATTTAAGTCTTCCTCGGAATAACTTGCCGTTGTTTTTGTGGAAGTGTTCGTTGCCACCGCCTCTGTGCTCTGGACCGTAGTTGCTGCCGCTGTTGTAGCAGTCTTTGCATTGGAACATCCTACGATGGCCATACTCATTGCCATTGACGCCAGCCATATACTCATTTTATTTTTATTCTTTTTCATACTGTCCTCTTTTCTGTGATTGGGTTACTCTTTACACGCCCTACTATCGCAGAAACTTATGTTTAACTTGTGTATGAAATGTGTAAAACGTATGAAATTGCATTTTATTGCATATTTATCCCTTTTTAGATTTTTATTGTGTCTACAATACAAAATGTCCTCATTATTTCACTTACTATTCTTTATGCATAAAAAAGAAGCCTCTTGGGCTCCTAAAATAGAACTAAAGTATTCTTTTTATTTCTAAGTTCATTTAAAGACTTTTCTCACAATATTTTATAAACTCTTTCGGTGTGTACACTTTAACGGAAGAGTTCTTATAGTCTTTTGTATTTCTGGTCACGATACCATCTGCCTTTATTCGAAGAGCCGTCTCCATCATTACCGCATCTTCAAAATCCTTTGCCTCGGAAATCAAGGCATTGAAAATATCCTCAGACAAAGTATCTGCCACTTTTAAAACTCCCAATAAACGATTCAACTTGTCCTTCGCTTCTTTGTCACTATGTGTGCAGCGTCTTGTTAAGTAGTAAATATCTGTTGTTGACTTTGCAGTTATATAAGCAGAGAATATCTCCATTGCTAAAAGGCGAAAAATTTGATAGGCATCCTCTGCAAAGGGCTCCCTCCCCTGCAAAAAATCTATCACGATACAGGTATCTAATAATATCTTCATATCTGATTCATTCTCTCCTTGCGAGCTTCTTCTAAATTTAAATCAGAAGGTACACTGGAAAATAACTCGTCTACAAGTTTTAATTTATCTTGATACGGTGAAACTAATTTAGCAATCGGTCTGCCATTCTTTGTAATGCAAATATCTTCTTTCTCTGCCAGTAATAAGTACTTACTTAAATTTAACTTTAACTCCGTTGCAGTAATAGACATAGTTGTTCCTCCTTTTTCCTTAGTATAAAAGAATCGTACGATTTTCGCAATGAAAATCGTACGATTCTTTTCTTATCCAATATCTCTTCTAGCTTGTATAGTAAGTCTTCCTCTTCGAAAGCACTCTTCGGTTTCCCTGGGTTCCACACAATGTTTTCCCTTTTCCGCCAGAATTTCTTTAATCCTAAGATAGTCCTCCAGAAGCTCTACTTCTCCTGTAAAAAGCAAATAATCATTTTTATACAGCACGGAATCCAGAATCTTAGATGTACTGTTCTTCTTGTAAAGACTAAAGTGGGGCGAAAAACGTATTTTACTGCCCACACCCTCATGGAGTTGAAAATCCACAAATCCTATTTCCGTATAAGGAATCCTCCGACTTTCCCCCTTGTTGTAAAGAAGTACAATCTCCTCCTCATACAGAATTGCTTCCACAATATAAGTAAGAAAGAAAAATTTGTAGATATCCCATACGCAAAAGGCGGAATACATAGTGAGCAGCCCATACAGAAGCCATACACTCTTATCTAAGCCTAATTGCCTATAAACCAGAAAAAATATTCCCAGTAAGAAAAGAAGACCAAAGAAAGAAAAAATCGGATTGGGCGAATAGTACCTAATTTGCCAGTGGCAGGATCCATTTTCATCTAAATAAGTATTAGACTTTATTTTCCACATGAAGCCCCCACTTTCTCTAGCTACTTTTATTGCTCTTCATACACAATGACATAGGCCTTAACCTGGTCGCTGCCCTTAACAATAGAAAGAGGCACTTCTGCAATAGCCTTTCCGGTCTGTCCCTTATAATACTCGTTTCTATCTTCTGAGGAATAAAAATACATAGCTGCAGAATAAACATGCCCTGCTTCCAAATCGATATCAATACTAAGCTTTTCACTGACCAAATTCTTATTGCCTGTAACACCTGCCTCTGTAGAGCGGAAAATACCTTCCAATCTGTGCTGTCCCGGCTCCAAGGCTACGATAGTCTGCATATATTCTCCCTGCGTATGGGAAAATGCGGAAAGGCTGTTTCCGTCAATAGCAACATGATCGCAGTACAAATGTAAGAGTGCCTTATACGCATTATCCGCATTAAATTGCTGTTCCCCTGCCTTACGCTTTTTTTGAAAGCTCATCATAACAACAAATAAAACTGCCCACACAACTACCACACCGGCTACAATCATAATAGTCTGATTCATCTTGTTTTCCTCCTGAAAGCTGCTACAAATATTGATAAACAGTAACGTTTACTTCTTCTCCATAATCTCACTTACGGGATAGGAAAAAACTCTCTATCCTATACATGCAAAACTATTATAAATTCATCATCTAAGAAGTCAATTAGCTTCCGTAAAAGATTAAGATTTCTCTTGACAGACATTAGTATTCTGCTTACAATTCTTAAGGATTAAAAATAATATTTTCTTTTTTAAGGGAATAAACAAATCACTTTAATTTTTAGGGGGAAGTAAAATGAATCAGCAAACCATGACTATTATCGTTACTCTTGTCTGCTTAGTAATGTGCGTAGGGCAGATTCTTATGATTAAACAAGCTCATGAAAACGGAACAAGCGTACGCATTCGTCCATTGCAAATTATAGCATGTGCCGTTGTAGCGGTAATGGGCATTTATTCATTGATTACCGGACATTACTTCTGGGGCTAAAGATAATTCCAAAGTATCAAGAGCAATATAGCTTTAAGAGCATTATAACTTCAAGAACAATGTAATCTCAAAAGCAATATAGCCTCAAGGACGATATTGCTATAGGAAACATGCAGCTTCTACAATATTTCATAAAAAATCGGACGGTGAAAATTCGCCGTCCGATTTTTTACGCTCCTCCATTGCCTTGACGAGTCTCTTACTCCACCGCCTTTACAATTTCTAAAATCTCCTCTTCCGTCATCGGCTTCTCCTGTGCTTTTACTGCATAGCTGAAGCCCTTTTCTTCCCATAATGCTAAAGAGCATGTTTCGGCTTCACCCTTTAAAGTGACTTTCCTTCCTTCGAAATCCACTTCCCGGATGTCCGGATACTCCGTAAAATCTCCACTGATATCCCCTTCAGCTCTTGCTTTTCGGATGGAGTATCCTACTGCAAAGGGCTCTTCCTTAGAATAAGCCACTTCAATCATATCCTCTCCGATTACGCTGATGGTTTTTTCGGTATAAGGAGCTTTTCCCTCCGGAATACTCATGGTAAAACCGGTAAGCTCTGTAGCCTGCTGCATTGACTCAACTTCTTCTACGCTCCGTCCCTTGGCGGTTATACCGGCAGAGTTCTCTTTCAGCTCTCCATTCTCCGCTGCAAATTCTTCCGCTTTATCCTGTGCTCCACCGGAGTTCTCCCCTTGTGCTCCCTCCAGCATTACAGAGCTTGGTTTGGCTGCTCTGGGAGCAAAAAACATGAATACTCCGATATAGCAAACAAAGCAGGCAGCGGCTATGGAAGCAGTAAATCCTAAAACCCGAGGAAGGGTAATAAATTTCCTCTTCTTAGCTTCCTGCATTTTGATAATCTTTTTTTCTTTTTCTATGCTTTCTTTTTCTACGCTATCTTCTTGCCTTTCTCTTACCGGGTCCTGTTCATCCTTCTTTTGGTAAAATGCCTCCGCTTCCAGAATATATTGGTCACTTACCTCTGTCATTCCCCGAAGCAGTCGCTTGCTGTCCTCTTTCATAAACGATATCCCTCCTGCTCTAAGAAAAGCTTAAGCTGCTCCCGTGTGCGGCTTAAACTCATTTTCACCTTACTAAGACCAAAACCGGATTCCTTCGCAATCTCGGATACGGAGTCCATAAACCAATATCTTCTCATGAAAATATTTCTGCTCTCCGGCTTCAATGTATGCAAAAAAGAGTCTATCAGTTCTGAAAGCTCATTCCCCTCTCCGGGAATCAGTCCCTTATCCGGAAGGACTTCCGACAGTTCTTCCAGTACAACCGGAACTTCTCCTCCCCCACGCTTTTCCGCATGCAAACTGTCATATCGGTCCAAAGAAAGATTCCGAACAATCTTCGATAAAAAAGCCGGCAGATTCTCCGGCTGTTTCGGCGGAATGGCATTCCAGGTCTTTAAATAAGTGTCATTCTCACACTCCTCCGCATCCGCCATGATTTTTAAAATGCCATAGGAAATGGAAAGGAGTAAGCGGCTGTATTTCTTTTTGGTTTCTAAAATCGCAGTCTCCGCCCTTTGAAAATACAGGGCGATAATCTTTTGGTCTTCCATATCCCTAAATCCTTACCTTTATCTTCGTCTAATAATCCAGCGCATTACCCAGGTTAAAATCACCCAAAGCAGTGCACTGATAGCACATATCATAATCCACGCTCTTTGTTCATTCATAAAAGGCAGGGGAACATTCATGCCGAAGAATCCGGTGATAACCGCAAGAACACTGAGTAAAATCTCAAAAATAGTTAAAGTACTCAGGTTGTTATTTAAGTCATTATTTAAAACATTGTTGTAGGAATCCAACAGTTGGCGGGCAACGCTGGAAAGTAAGTCCGTCATGGACACCAGCTGTCTGGCCTCCACCATGGCATCATCAAACTGTGCAGACTCCTCTTCATCAAAGCTACGATAAATGGCATGAGCCTGGATATGCTCCAGCAAAAGACGATTTTGCGTAGCGGCGGATCGTAAATAAATCATGCCCACCTCCAAGTCGGAAAGAGCATAGAGATTTTTCTTCGTGGTTTTCTTTCGAAGCAAATGGTTAATTTCATCCTTCTGCTTATCCAAACGCTCAATAATCGGATAGTAGGCATTGGAAATCATTTCCAAGCTTGCAAAGAGTAAGGTATAAATCGAAAGATTCTCTTTTCCATCCACATAATCGCACATCTTCTGAATGATATATACATTGTCCTCATTACTGATGGTCACCAGTCGATTTTTTTGCACAATAAAAGTCAGAGGAACCGTCTCATAATATTCCTTATCCTTTTCCAGATCCAAAACACTGTAAATGAAGGTAACGGTTCCGTCCTCCCGATCATAATCCATGTGGGCATGCTCATTTTCATCCAAAGCATACTCCAGCGTTTTCGGATCAATATCATATTTCTCGTATATTTTGGAATGCTTTGTAATTTCATCCGAGTTAATATTAATCCATGTATTATCGTTGCTTAGCTTTTTCGTAACAAGCATATTTTCCCCTATTTCTACTCTAAAAATCAGGAATTCTATTTGCCCTTCTTCACGCTTTAGGCTTGCTTAATTTTTCCCGACATTTCCTATCCGCTGTCCTGGATAGGACAAAACATTTTTATACCTCCCTATTATACGCCAAAATCCACATCTTCTGTAGACAAAATTTCCGCCTTGCCTTAGCTCCCTTCTCCTATCAAGACGGAGAACAGAAAGGAACGGTCACAATCATGAATTTATTTTTTTACACAGGAAAAGCAAGCCACCGTTTCAACTCTCTCCACGGAAACCTCTGTGTAGCTTTTCATAAGCCGCTTTCTTAAACTTTCTTCCGTCTCAAAGGGTGGTGTAAACAGACCTTTTGGAACATAAATATGCTTGGCAAACCAGTCGGCTCTTTTTACGCCCCCTTCCACATAAAAACAACCGCAAAAAATCCCTCCCGGTTTCAATACACGAAATACCTCCTGATAAGCCGCTTCCTTGTCCGGAAAAACATGGAAACCGTTCATGGATAAAACGATATCAAAGCTTTCCGCCTGAAAAGGAAGAGCTCCCACATCTCCCTGTTGAAAATGAATATTTTCTATACCCAGTAAAGCCGCCCTCTCCTTTGCCGGCTCCATCATTTCCGGCGCATAGTCCATACAGACAATCTCTGCATTAGGAAGCCCCTTATATAATGGAAGAGTCATGATTCCCGTACCCACAGGAATTTCCAAAAGCCTTCCGGAAAAGTTCTTAGGAATGGAGGATAAGACCTTATTCCGATAATAGAGATTTTTCTCCTTATCCATGTTCCATACCAAACGGCATAGAAGCTTTCCTGCAAAATTTCCATAGGTCATCATTCCGTCATAAAAGCCGGTATGATTGCCAACGGATTGATAGGCATTTTGAATTTCTTCCTTTCGACTCATCTTCTCCTCCTTCCATAAAATTCAAACCCGACTTAAGATTCCTTCACCAGCTTTCCTGTCATTCTGTCAATCGTCATGCAAAGCATATTGACTCTTGCCCCGGCTTTTTCTATTTCTTTCTCGATAGACTCCTTCGTCGGATAGAATTTTTCCGCCAGCTTTCTGCATTGTTCTATCACCTTCTCCTGATTCTCTACAGCTTCCACCCTTCCAAGGCAAAGTACGGAACGAATATACCAAGGCCATTCTCCTTCTTTTTTGAATCCGGAGTCCATGATGGTGAAGCAAACCTTATTGTTTTTAGCAAGCAGATCCAATTTCAATCCTTCTTTCGCACCGTGAAAATAGAGCTTTCCGTCTTCCTCATCATAAAACTGGTTTAGGGGAATAGCGTAGGGATAATCATTTTCCCCATGAAAAGCCATTACCCCTCTGGGAGCTTCCCGTAAAACTTGAATACACTCTTCTTTAGAAATTTCCTGCTTAAACCGTCTCATTTTTTTAAATTCTTCCATTGTTTCTCCATTTCTCTCAAAACTCTTTTTTACATCCACACTTGTTCTTGCCTAATAAGAAAGTAAAGATTACTATAAGAACATTATACCGTAATTCATATAACTTGTTTTTATGAAAATGAAGAAATCTCTCTATTCTCTCCCACGAAAGGAATTATAAAAATGAGTCATGCTTCCAGATACTTTGCCCGGCTTACTGCGATTTTCCTTCTATTCTTTATAATGTCCTGTACAAAGCAAAATCAAGAAGGGAATACTGTAGAGAGCTCTTCGAAGGTCTCTTCAGAAAGCATAGAGAACAGTTCGGTAGATTCCAAAAAAATTAACCCGGAGAAGAGTTCTGCGAATACCAAAGAAATGAGTAAGAATAGTGTCTCGACAGGGAAGGAATCATCAAAGGAAGAAACTACCAAGCCCCCATTGGAAAGTCTAAACGAAAATCAATTACAGGCTATCCAAAGTGCAAAAGGCTATCTTGATACTATGCACTTATCCCAAACAGAATTATTGCAAATGCTTACCGTGGAAAATATAGATTTGGAAGATGCAAAGTTTGCCCTAGAGTATCTCAATATAGATTGGAATCAAGAGGCACGGAAGAAGGCCAAGGAATATTGCAAGCATAAAATCGGGTTTTCCAAAGAGAAATTAAAAGCACAATTGCTCTTCGACCACTTCACGGAAGAGGAAGCGGATTTTGCCGTGAGCCACATTAACGTGAACTGGATAGAACAAGCTGAGATTGTTGCAAAAGAATACATGGAGGACGGAGTGACCTCCAAAGAAGATTTAATAGATGCCCTGATGAATGAAGGGTTTACGAAGAAAGAGGCGGAAAAGGCAAGTTTAAGGAGCTTTAAAAAATCAAAATAAATGTTCCCCTAGGTACTGTAGATATCTCTTCTGTGCCCGACAGTCAATGCAAGGATAATCAGCTCTTGATCTTGTATAAGACAAAGTAAACGATAATCTCCGATTCTATACCGCCATTGTCCACTTTTGTTGGCGGTAAGCCCTTTTCCATGTGCCCTAGGATTTTCACAATTTTGCAAATTTTTCCCAATCCAGGATTTGATCATCTGCTGCGTGTATTTATCCAGCTTTTTGAATTCTTTATCAAATCGAGCAGTTGTTTCTACATGGTAGCTCATAGATTCAGTTCCTTCCAAAGTTCCTCAATAGGTCTGGACTTACAGCCGGTATTCTTATATTCCTGATAGGCTTCATTGGCAAGACTGATATCATATTCCTCTTCAATGCGTTCAAATAAAGCTCTTTTGAAAGCCTCTCCTAAAGACATTGCATGAAGCTTTGCATAGCTTTCTGCAAGTGCTTTTTCCTCCTCATTCATTCGAATTGAAAATGCCATTTTTTCACCTCTATTTCGAAAATTATTTGCTGTACTTTATAGGCAAAGTATGTACAAACTTAATATGTAGTACATTATACTACTCTGCTTATTTATTATCAACTCTAAATAGAATCTGTTATAATCCTTTAAAAAAGGAGGCATTATGGCTTGTCAATGGAAAAACAGCAGTGCGGAAATGATATCCTACCACGATAAAGAATGGGGCGTACCCACCCATGATGATCAAAAGCTCTTTGAATATTTGCTTTTGGAATCCATGCAGGCCGGTCTTAGCTGGGCCTTGATTCTTCGAAAAAGAGAAACTCTTCGAAGCTGTTTTGCAAACTTTTCCCCGGAAAAGCTCGCAGCATTCACGAAAGAAGATATTGAAAGAATCATGCATACGGAAAATATGATTCGATCGGAGCGAAAAATCAGAGCCATGATTCAAAATGCCAAGGCATTTTTAGCCCTGCAAAAAGAAGAGGGAAGCTTTGATGCTTACCTTTGGAGCTTTTCCGGCGGAAAAAGTCTTTGTTATCAGGGGCATGAAAAGGGAGCAATGCCGGCGAAAAATGCTCTTTCCGAAACAATCAGTAAGGATTTAAAAAAACGGGGCTTTCAATATACCGGCCCCGTCATTGTCTATTCTTTTTTACAAGCCTGTGGTGTCATTAACGACCATGAGGAAGACTGCCCCTGCTATCAGGCTCTCTGTAAGGCTTATCCTTATCAAGAGGTGGAGGAGACATTTTCTTATTAAAGCAGTATAGCCTGCTCCAGCAAGCTTCCCTCCTCATATCCGTAGGAAGAGATTCTATCATAAGCTTTCTTCTGCCATTCTCCGGAGAAACTGCCATCTTCATTAATGAAAAAATCGGCACTTAAGAAACGAATAATCATAAACTCGGAGGTTTTTTGCGCAAATCCGTCTCCCTGGCTAAAGTCAATGCCTGCTCCGGTGTTTCTGGTCATGGCAGCTTCCAGAATAGGAAGTGTCAATTCATTGGCAGGAATCGCCATATCCGGAAAATCGAAGAAGCCGCCCTTCTCCTTGGTATAGATTCCCAAGCGAGAAATGGTTCCGTTAGTTACCATTTTCACTCTTCGAATAGCACTTAAAGGAATACTGTGCTTTGCGCCGGTGATAAATCCTTTTGAAAGACGGATCTCCTTTTCCTTTAAATTAAAGCCGATAGGAATGTCCAAACTGTCTATGTTATTGGGAAATTCTGCTCCCAACTTATTTCTGGCAAAGGCCAAAAGCAAGGTCTTGGTTTCCGCAATATTATGTCCCCCATGACCGCCCTGCGTATCGGTCTCTAGGTCAGGATGCTTTAAATTTTTCCCGTGAAGATCTTGGAAAATTAAAGAATACAGCATATTGGAGTTACAATATCGCATGGGAAGAATGGCTCCCACCTCTGAAAAAGAAAGAGTAAAGGGCTTCTTCCCTTCCACTGAAATTCCTTCTTCCGTAATACAAAGCTTCCGTCCTCCCACCTCAAATACTGCCTTACGATCTCCCAAAACACTTCTCATTGTTTTTCCTCCTAATCTTATCTTGCATATCCCTTATACATTTTGTAAACTTAATTTGTTTATAAAATAATATTCATTTTACAAAATATAAGTTAATAATAGCAAGAGGAAAATCCATGAAAATTACCAAAATCCAATGTCCTAACTGCAATGGTCAATTATCCGTTCCTGAGGGAATGAAGGAAGGATTTGTGCAGTGTAAATTCTGTAATACCAAGGTCTATTT
>CAUUUY010000035.1:0-10748 GCA_963548305.1 uncultured Oribacterium sp. | reverse complement strand
TTTACAGTCATCTCATGAGCCTTATGTCATCATTGCCGCAGGAGATGGGGTATATAAGCTTGACTATAACAAGGTACTGGAATATCATATCGAAAAGAAAGCGGACATCACCGTTGTATGCAAGAACATGGATGCAGGGGATGATATATCCCGCTTTGGCTGTCTTAAGATGAATGAGGACAGCAGAATCGTGGATTTTGAAGAAAAGCCTGTATCAACTGATGCCAGTTGTATTTCCTGCGGAGTTTATATTATCCGCAGAAGACAGTTGATTGAGCTTTTGGAAAAAGCCCATGATGAGGATCGTTATGATTTCGTAAAGGATATTCTGATTCGCTACAAGAACATCAAGCGAATCTACGGTTATAGACTGAATACTTATTGGAGCAATATCGCTTCAGTGGAGTCCTTTTATCAGACAAATATGGACTTCCTAAAGAGAAATATTCGGGATTACTTCTTTAAGCAGGCCCCTGGTGTATACACAAAATTGGCCGACAACCCGCCTGCGAAGTACAATCCGGATTGCAATGTGCATAACTCCATAGTGGCCAGCGGATGTATCATCAACGGAACAGTGGAAAACTCTGTTTTGTGCCGTAAGGTCTATGTTGGAAACAACTGCATTATTCGCAATTCGATTATCCTGAATGATGTGTATATCGGAGATAACAGCGTCATTGAACATTGCATCGTGGAGAGCCGGGACACCATTCGCGCCAATACAACCTACATTGGAACACCGGAGAATATCAGAATCGTCATCGAAAAAAATGAAAGGTATACCATGTAAAAAGGAAGGAGTATCATGGAGGTTACAGATGTACGGGTTCGTAAGGTTGACAAAGAAGGTAAGATGAAGGCCATTGTTTCTATCACATTTGATGAAGAATTTGTGATTCACGACATTAAGGTCATTGAGGGAGAAAAGGGCTTATTCATTGCTATGCCTTCCAGAAAAACTACGGACGGTGAGTATAGAGACATTGCTCACCCTATCCGCTCCACCACGAGAGAGTTACTTCAGCAGACCATTCTGGAGAAATACCAGGAGGATGCAGAGGAAGAAGGCGAAGGATTTTGATTTCGCGACGAAGTAAAATCTCACAAACCTGAGGCCACTAAGGACAATAATCCTTAGTGGCTTTTTGCGTACAATGCTTTACAAGTGCAAATCTTACGGTATTTTGTTTATAAATTTTCCTTCTTTGGTCGAAATGTAAAGATGGTAAGGAGCAATTTCGTTTTTTTTCTACAATGAATCAGGGAATTATGGATGCCTGAGAGTAGAACAAGCTTAAGAAATATGTTAAAATAAATGCACTAATCTATAGAGGGAATTGAATAAAGAGTTTTCTCGGAAAAGGAGTTCGGAGAAATAGTATGAATAGAATAACAGAAGTTAAGATACGCTTTATCTACCTATTGTTTTTGATTTTTGTGCTTATCTTTGTGGTAGCCAGTTCTATGCGCTACTATGATAAGCTTGGATTTTATGAGGAAAAATTTGAAGTTTTACAATCCGGCTGGCAAAGAGTTTTGCCGGACGGTTCAAAGAAACGTTTATATTCTACCGGGGAGTCCGTTCCGGAGAAGGAGCTCTTAATTGAACGACAGCTTCCTCAGGATGTTCCTTATGCGTTAACCAGCTTGTTTATTCGAACAGTGCATCAGGATATTACGGTGTGGATAGATGGTAGAGTGGTATATGAGTTTAAATATGCGGATATCCCGCCATTCAACAGTAAGATTCCGCCTATTTCCTGGGTTCGTATTCCGGTGCAAAAAAATCAGCTGGGAAAGATGATTCGTATTGAGCTGACCGGAAGAGGCAGAACAGCGGAGAATACCCTTGGAGGTATTTATTTCGGAGAAGACGTCTCCATTATTTGTGCTATTCTTTGGAAAAATGCTTTGCAAATTCTGGCGGCTTTTTGTCTCATGTTCCTGGGAATCGGAATGTGGGTGGAATATATTCTGGTGGATAAAAAGAAGGGGGACGAAAGAGGAGCATATTATACGGGAGTCAGTCTATTCTTTATGGGACTATGGCTTGGCTGTCAGATTGATGCCCGACAGCTGATTTTCAACAATATTCTTTTGCTATGGAATTTGG
Source organism: uncultured Oribacterium sp. (assembly GCA_963548305.1). GTDB lineage: Bacteria > Bacillota > Clostridia > Lachnospirales > Lachnospiraceae > Oribacterium. The sequence goes on along the minus strand of CAUUUY010000035.1, from coordinate 8,632 downwards.
AGTACCTGTCTCTTATCATGATTCCGATACCGGCGCTTCTTTTTATCAACAAAGTGGAAAAGGGCTTATGTCAAAGAGAACTCTTCCTACTGTCCTTCCTTATCTTTATCTGTGATACCTTGATAATTTTTTCTGCGGGTGTGGGAATCTTTTCCTTCGCGGAATTAAATCTTCCCATTGACCTTTTGGGACTGATTACCGCCATTGAGGTATTGCGCAGCTTTTACATGGTTTGGAAAAAGGATAAGCACCTCTTTAGGGAGTTGACCTGGATGATGGGAGCCTATTGTACCCTAATCGGTTTCTGTATTATTGAGCTACTTTCCTATATGATTAGCGGATACGCAAATCAGGGAAAATTCCTTTCCATCGGAACCATTATCTTTGCCTTCCAGATTATGCATGCCCAGGGCATTGAGTATGATAAGGTACAGAATGAAAAGAGCAAGCTGGAGATTTCCGATAAGGTACAGGCGGAATTTTTAGCCAATATGTCCCATGAGATTAGAACTCCCATTAATACCGTTATCGGTATGAATGAGATGATTCTTCGGGAGAGCCGTGATGATGCGGTATTAAGCTATGCGCAGGATATTCAGGCTTCCGGGCAGACCTTGTTGTCTTTGGTAAATGATATTTTGGATTTTTCCAGAATCGAATCCGGAGGAATCAAGCTGGTGCCCAAGCCCTATGAATTGGCTACCGTGATTCACGAAATCAACAGTATGGTTCGCTTCCGTGCTGAGTGGAAGGGACTGCAATTTGAAATCCTTGTTGACGGAGACACCCCGGCGGTGCTTTACGGAGACGCTTTCCGGGTGCGAGAGGTTATCTTAAACCTGATTGATAATGCGATTAAGTACACGGAAAAGGGAAAAATCACTCTGAGCGTAACAGCAAGGGCTTTGGACGAAGAGGGAAATTCTCCTGTCCAGTCCAAGGAAGAAACCGGACTCAGTACGGCAAAAGCCATAGAGCTGCAGATTGCCGTAAAGGATACCGGTGTAGGTGTGAAGGAAAGTGATCAGAAGCTGATTTTCCAGAAGTTCCAAAGAGTACAGTCCGGTTGGAGTCAGAACATTCAGGGAACAGGTCTGGGACTGCCAATTACCAACTACTTTGTGGAAATCATGAACGGACACATTCAGTTGGATAGTGTATTTGGAGAGGGCTCCTGCTTTACAGCCTATATTCCCCAGTGGCAGTTAAACGAAGACCGTATCGGAAATTATGAAGAGCGTTATCAGAAGCAAAGAGGAGAGAAGAAGGACTTTAACAAAGGCTTCATTGCCAAGGACGCCAGAATTTTAGTGGTGGATGACAATGAATTAAATCTTCGTTTGGTACAGAATCTTTTGAAGAGGACGGAAGTGCAGATTACCTGTGCCTTTTCCGGAGAAGAGTGTATTGAGAAGTTAAGAGAAGAGAACTTCGATATTATATTCCTTGACCACATGATGCCGGGAATGGATGGAGAAGAAACTCTGAAGAAGATTCGGGAAAATGCCTTTGAAAACCGTTATGGAAAGCCGGTTCCCGTCATTGCTTTTTCCTCCAATATGCTCCCCGGTATTCGTCAGAAGTACGTAAACACAAGCTTTGACGCTTATCTGACGAAGCCTGTGGATGGAAATGAGCTGGAGAAAACCTTGTATACCTTCCTACCGGAGAATTTAATTCGGAAGAGAACAAATGAAGAATATTTTCAGACAGAATTAAAGAAACATGCTATAGTAGAGAAGGAAGAAGAAGAGAAAACGCTGGATCGAAGTACAGGTTTGCAGTATTGCATGCAGGATGAGGAAGTATATCGAGAAATTCTGGGGCTTTTCAGAGACAGTAGTGACGAAAAGATGCAAGAGCTGGAGAAGGCATTTGCAGAGAAGGACTACAGTAAATATCGTCTTTATGCCCACGGATTAAAGACAACCTCCTTAACAGTTGGCGCCGTAAAGCTATCCGAAAATGCAAAAAAACTGGAACATGCAGCAAAAAGAGTAGTAGACAACGTAGAGAAAGAGGAAGCCGAGCATTATATTGCCTATAATCATGAGGCTTTCATGGCTCTCTACAGGAAGACAATTCAAGAAGCTAGAGAATACTTACAGTAGTCCGGGAGTTTATCCATGAAGAAAATTAAGCTTGTGGTATGTGATGATGAGCTGGTACAACGGAAATTTTTAGGAGTTCTATTGGAACGATTTTTTAAAGAGCGGAAGATTCCGGTAGAGATTTCATACTATGGCTCCGGAGAGGAATTTCTGGAAAACAAAGAGCAGGATCTTAATCTTACAGACTTGTTTTTATTGGACATTTTTATGCCGAATTTAAACGGAATTGAATTGGCAAGAGAGATTAAAGAAAGGAATGCTCCGGGGAAAATCATTTTTATCACAGGAGGAAATGACTATGTGACGGAGGCTTTTGAATTAAAGGCATTTTCCTACATTCAAAAGCCTGTGGAATATGAGAAATTTTCTAAAGTACTTTCCCATGCCTTAGAAACCGTGGAGAAGGTAAAATATATGGAAGTTATGGTGGACCGGGAGCCGGAGCGGATTTATCTGGAAGACGTGGAATATGTGGAAACCATGGGAAGAAGGCTTCTCATTCACCTGCATGAAGATGATATGGAAACCTATATGTCCATGAAAGCCTTTATGGATCAACACGGGAAGGATGATTTTTTACAGATATCCCGCTATATTGCGGTATCCAAGGATAGAATCCAACGGATTACCGGTCGGAGCCTGTTCTTACAGGATGGCACGGAATTATCCATCAGTGAGAAGTATTTGCCTACGGCCCGGAAGGAACATACGGAATATTTGCATACTAAGAAGATGGCCAGTGTCTAGGAAGCTAGACATGGCCTCTTTGTGTGTTTAAGAAGGATTTTCGATAAACTAATTTTAATAGATGAATTAAATATTATTTTGTGAAATATTTTAAAGAAAATTAAGAATAAAAAACTTAAATAGAGCTTGACGTGTCTTTATCGTTTTTCGTAAGATAGAGGTAGGATGTAAGATTTTTGTAAGATGTATCCAGGGATGGTAGAAAAGGAGTAAAATGAGCCAGAGAGTGGTCATCGTGGATGATGAGTTGATTCCCAGAAAAATTGCAGAAAAGGCATGGAAGGATCCTTATCAGGTAGCTACTTATGACAATGCCAAAACCGCATTGGAGGATTTGCCGAATTCCAAGCCGGATATTTTGCTGGTGGATTTGCATATGCCGGAGATGGACGGCTATGCTTTCTTGAAGGAGATTCGCCGTTTGGAACGCCATGATTTGGCCAATATTCCGGTGGTAATTATGACCTCTGACGAGGACTCCGGAGCGGAGATTAAGGGTTTTGACTTGGGCGCTTATGACTATATCAGAAAACCTTTATTGCCTGATCTTTTACTTCGCCGTGTGGAACGAATTATAAAAAGAGAACAGATGCTGAAGCATCTGGAGAAAAAGGCGGATATCGATGTTTTAACGGGACTTTTTAATCGAAGTGCCTGTGTACAACAAATTAACGAGTATTTACAAATGAAAAAAGACAACGGTCTTTTGCTCATGCTGGACCTGGACCATTTCAAGATGGTAAATGATCGTTTCGGTCATGAGATGGGAGACCAGGTTTTGATGGAAGTGGCGAAGGTGCTACAGGGACTGGTGCGTTCCGATGATGTTTTGGGCCGTATTGGCGGTGACGAGTTCATTATTTTTTACCGAGGCTTCTGGAATGAGGATGCTTTAAAGGATCGTTGTGAGGAAATCTGCCTGAAGGTGAAGTCTTGCCTGGAACATGTCTTAGGCTCCTCCGTTTCGGGACAATTCGGAATTTCCATTGGTGTTGCCATGGCGCCTCAACAGGGCTCCGACTTTTTAAGTCTTTACCAAAAGGCGGATGAAGCCATGTACCATGTAAAGTCCGCAGGACATGGTGGATATTTCGTTTTTTCGGAAGAGAAGGAGGAAGAAGAGGAAATCAATAACGTGGTTTCCTTGCCGGAGATTCAGAAAAGAATCGAGGGTAGAGATTATTTTCCCGGTGCTTATATGGTGGATTATGAGGATTTTTGCAGCATCTATCATTTTCTAAAGCGGACGGGAGAGAGAGCACAGCTTCCCGTACAGATGGTTTTGTTCACGGTAGAAGAGAGTTCGGATGCGGACCGCAGAGGAACGGAGAATCGTATGAGGAATTTCGGAGGTCTTTTGAGTAAGACGATTCGAAGGGGAGATGTGGTGGTTCGCTGCGGTAACAAACAATATATGATTTTATTGGTTGGTGCAAGTGCGGAATCCAGTCATGTAGCTATCGACAGAGTGATGCGGCAACGATCTTTGGAGGAACAGGAGGATTATCCTATTCGTGTAGAGGTCAACAGCTTGATAGGTTAGTTGATGATTAGAGCATAGAACATTCAGAACATAGAGCATTTAGAGAATAGAGCATTTAGAGCGTAGAATATTTAGAGTATAGAACAGATAGGGTAAAAAAGATGAATATGTTGATTGAGGCCAACCGGCTTGTGAACCGGTTTATTTGGGGAGTACCGGCTATGGCATGTATTCTTGGTGTGGGTTTGTATCTGAGTATCCGTACCGGATTTTTACAGCTTCGGAATTTTCCTGAGGCTATGCAGGTAACAATCGGAAGAATTTTCCGTAAAAGAGAGGCGAAGGACGGGGCTTTGACCCCTTTTCAGGCGGTTTGCACCGCTTTGGCGGCCACCATTGGAACGGGAAATATTGCCGGTGTGGCGGGAGCCATCAGTATCGGCGGTCCCGGAGCAGTCTTTTGGATGTGGATGTCCGCAATTTTAGGGATGTGCACCAAGTTCTGCGAAGTTACCTTGGCGGTTTATTATCGGGAAAGCAATAAAAAAGGAGAGCTGTTGGGCGGTCCCATGTACTATATCAAAAATGGACTGGGCAGGCAGTGGATTTTTCTGGCTTACCTTTATGCAGTTTTTGGTATTCTTACGGTATTTGGCACCGGAAACGCGACCCAGGTAAATACGATTACAGCGGCAATTAATGAAGCCCTGTTTCATTTTTCCTTATTGCCCACAGAGGGAAATGGAAAGGTGAATCTTTTCATCGGGATAGTGATTGCTGTGCTGGTTGCTTTGATTTTGCTGGGAGGAATCAAGAGAATTGGACAGGTGACGGAAAAGCTGGTTCCCTTTATGGCTTTGTTTTATGTCGTGTTGTCCTTAGGGGTTGTTTTTCTTCATTTCGATCGAGTTCCTTCTGTTATTACTACGATTTTTGCGTCGGCCTTTTCTCCCAGAGCATTTACGGGAGGTGCAGTAGGTAGCTTTATTTTGTCCATGAAGAAGGGAATTTCCAGAGGGATCTTCTCTAATGAAGCAGGTCTGGGAACCGGATCCATTGCCCATGCGACAGCGGATACCAGAAAACCGGTTAAACAGGGATATTTTGGAATTTTTGAGGTATTTGCAGACACTATCGTGATCTGTACGCTGACGGCTCTTGTAATCTTATGTAGCGGCGTAGATATTCCTTTCGGAAGAGAAGCCGGCGCAGAGCTTACAATTTCAGGCTTTACCAGCACCTACGGTGCCTGGTCCAGTATTTTTACTGCGGTAGCCCTTTGCTGTTTTGCTTTTTCCACTATATTGGGATGGGGCTTATATGGAGCCAGGTTTACAGAGTTTGTCTTTGCCTCCCCCATAGCAGTAAAGATTTTTTTAAGTCTTTATGCCTTGGTATCTATCTTGGGAGCTACGGTAGATTTATCCGTGGTCTGGTCCGTGGCGGATACCTTTAACGGCCTTATGGTAATCCCCAACTTGATTGCTCTTTTCCTACTGTGTCCTAAGGTATTACAGTGTATTTCGGAATATCGTAAGAGTGAAGGATAGGAGTGGCTCTGTTTATTATGCAAAATGAAAAGACTGTTGTCGTTTATGCGACAACAGTCTTTTCATTTTGCACATCCATGGAGAAGCTCCAGTTCCCCATTTGGGTTTTCGGGGTATGGATTTCTTCGTAGGACATTAAGGAGAAACCTGCTTTTTCATAAAAACGGGCGTTGTTTTCCGTGTTGGTAATCAGGGTGAATTGTCCCCCGCCTTCAGAGGCTACATAGGGAATGACACCTTCTTCCAGGAATTGTGCGCCGATGCCTTCCCCTCTACGGTTGTTTTTTACCGCTAAAGAACTTAAATACCAGAAGGGGCATTTTTGGCTGTGAATAACCTTTTCCGCTTTTTCTGTCATGGAAATCCATGCCAGAGTCTTGAAAATACCGCCAATCATAAAGGTTTGTAGTGCCTTTTTGGAAACGTAGTCTTTAAATTCCACACCCTTGTCCATAGGGCTTTGGATTGCGGCTACGGCAAGGATTTCTCCATCTTCTTCTGCCAGTAACATTCTCTGTTTTCCATAGTAAATATCTACGGCAATAGTTTGGATTGAGTGCACAAATTCTCTGCGCTTTTCATCTTCTTCAATAAAATTAGAAAAATAAGGATAGTCAAAAAAAGAATCGGTTAATAAGTCTACGCAGGCAGTCAAATCTTTTTCTTCAGCAAAACGGTATTGTAACATGGATTCCCTCCCGTAAATCTAAGCGTAATCATAGGAAACATCCTGTTTCCTTTTCGAAATAATTTCGACTCATTTATACAATAATATAAAATTTAATTTTTAAAGTAGGCGCTCATCATAGGATGCACGAATTCCGCCGATAAACTTCGGCCGGACTCTGGCTGCGGTAACATGGGCGTGAAGCAGTTCCTTTTGAGAAAGTCTAAGAGGAACCGCAACGGATTTTAAGTGCATACCGATAAAGGTATCTCCGATATCCAGACCTGCATCGGCTTGGATTCTCTCTACAAGAATAGGATCCCGGAAGTTCTCATAAGCTTTTGTGGAAAAGGACCCTCCTGCCTTTGGTTTCGGAACTACATTTACAGGCTCCGGAAAGGGAAGGGCTGCACGTTCCACCACAAGGGCTCTATTTAAATGCTCACAACATTGGGTGGCTAAAAAGACCTCTGCCTCTGAACAGGCCCGATAGATGCCCTGAAAAAGGCATTCTGCCGCTTCCAAACTGGAACAGCTGCCGATTCTTTCTCCGATAACTTCAGAGGAGGAGCAACCCACCACAAGAATCTGTCCCTTTTGCAGCTTGGCCTTTTCAATTAACTCTTTACATAGAGAATAGCTTTGTGCTTCCAGTTCTTTGGGGCTGATTTCTGTAAGAGGATGTTCTGCTAAAACGTCTAAATTTCTCCCGATGTTTTCGTTATTCATAAAGGCTCCTTTCTATTTTTGCAAAGAATTCCGTCAAATCTTCTGTATGGCAGTTTTAATATTACAACCGGTGAATAAGATAATCTTGTTGATTTCCTCTACAGTTTACTCGAATGAGAGAAAAATTTTCAAGTATTTTGTGTTTATGACAAAATACTTTACTTATAATTCATTTTTGTAATGAGAAAATTAAGCAACAGCATAGAAGAAAATACAAAGGCAAAGTTGATTATATTCTTAAAAAATATATTTCTAAATTCCGAACAGTGTGTTCTATAAATTCAATTTATTATGAGAATTTTAGTTTTGCCGATAATATTTAGGTCGTAAAAAATCGAGAAAAATGGAATTTTCTACAGAAGGAGTGAAGGAACAATGAAAAAACACGATTTTAGTACAACAAAGGGCAGACAAGTGCAGGGGTCAAAGCGAAGCCATTCCTTAAGCGGAAGAATTTCTTTGAGCTTAGGTATTATCATGCTTTTCTTATTTGCTTTAATGACCGCTTTTATTTTAGCAGTGGCCAGTGCAGCATTTAACAAGAAAAATGAGCAAAACATGAATGCTCTTTCTAATTTAAATGCGAGTAGAGTAAATAAAATCACCGTCAATACCAGTAATACAATGAAGTCTTTGGCAGACAGTTTTGTGAATTTTCATAAAGAAGACGGCGGAGATTCTGCCCTTAGCGGAAAGAGTGCGCTGGAAGAAGCTACCGGAGCACTAACAATTTCTGAGGCTAAGGAAGAGTTTTATTTAATGAAAACCATGCAGAGCTTTGCAAAAAACAATCTGGGTATTGTAAGCCAGGCATTACTCTTGGAGCCGGATGCCTTTTCCAAGGAAAACAGCAATTACTCTCTTCGTTATGATACCGACGGAGACAAGTTCTCCATGGTGCCTTACGAGGTTTATGGTACACAGGATTTTTATAAGCAGGCACAGGAGAGCAAGACAGCTTCCGCAACTCTTCCTACGGAAAATCCGGATACCGGTAAGGGAAGCTTCTATATGACCGTTCCCATTCTGGACGGAGATCGTTTTTTGGGCATCGTAACCACAGAGATTTCCACAGAGGTTTTCAACGAGTTGGATATGAGTACACTTGGTTATGAAAATGTGTTCTTTGATGTTTTAGATAACCAAAACAACTTCGTTTACAGTAATAATCCGGATGCGAAGGGAAAGAACTTAGGAGACTTAATCGGTCAGAAATATAACGATATGCTGGTGGAAAAGATGCAGAGTAAAGAAGCATTTTTCCAAAGAGATGGCCAGGTTCGTTACTATGTACCTTTGCAAATCGAGGGTGTAGATTGGTGGGTGCAGACCGCTATGACGATTC
>CAUUUY010000034.1:0-10756 GCA_963548305.1 uncultured Oribacterium sp. | reverse complement strand
TCATAGGTTAGAGCTTAATTCAAAAAAATCCTTGACGTCCCCCTCAAAATAAGACATAATTTGTCTTTCAGGTTCAAAAAGGGAAAAACGACAAGAAAACCCTATTTCAGAGATTGGAGGATTTATGCAACATCGTATATTAGGAGATAATGATTGTCCCATTTTGGAAATTTCCTTAAACCCGGGAGAAAGGGTGAAGATTGAGAGAGGCTCCATGGCCTATATGGCCGGTGTGGAGTTGCAGGGAAAGATGAATTCCGGCGCTAACGGTGGCGGCCTGGGCGGCTTGTTAAGCGCTGTAGGAAGAAGCCTTGCCAGCGGAGAAAGTATGTTTATTACCGAGGCTATCGGTGTAGCCAATGGGGGTAGAATCGGTGTAGCACCTTCCATTCCCGGAAAGATTGTTCGTTTAGAGATTGGAGAAAGGCAGTATCGGCTGAATACCGGCGCCTTCTTGGCCGGGGATTCTACGGTAAGCTATGCCATGAAAATGCAGGACTTGGGAAAGGCGTTCTTCGGCGGCACCGGTGGACTTTTCGTCATGGAAAGCCAGGGGCAGGGAGATCTGTTTGTCAATGCCTTCGGCGACCTTTTGGAACTGGAGGTACATCCGGACAGCCCCTTAACCATTGACAATGACCATGTGGTGGCATGGGATAGAGGTTTGGATTACCACATTTCCATAGCCTCCGGAACCTTCGGCTTTACCACAGGGGAAGGCTTGGTCAACCGTTTTATTGGCGAAGGAAAGGTATATATCCAGACCAGAAACTTAAGCAGTCTGGCTACTGCCCTGCCCATTGCCAGAACGAATAAGAACAACGGCAAGGGTGGCTTTGGCTTATAGAGCTTTCTATGTCCTATAAGCAGTTTCGCTTCCACCGTAAACAAAAATGTTTTAAAATGAAAAAGGAGTGTCATAAGCCGAGCTTGTGACGCTCCTTTGCATTAGTGAATTCCTAAACTTTATCTGAAAAGAATATAGTTTTGTGGAAGAGAAGGGGAAAGTAGGATATACTGCAAAACAGTTTTTGTGAAAGCGAGTTTTTATCCTATGAAGAAAAATGTAAGCGGGCGCGAGCTCCTTTTTATTGCCTCCCTTCTCTTCGGCATGTTGTTTGGGGCAGGTAATTTGATTTTCCCGGTATCCCTGGGGCAAAAGGCGGGAAATACCGTGGCCTTGGCTACTTTGGGCTTTTGTATTACCGGAGTGGGTCTTCCCCTTTTGGCGATTATAGCCATGGCCCGCACGGAATCTGCCAGTATGGCAGAATTGGCTTCTAAAGGTGGAAAAAACTTTTCCACCTTTTTTTCCTGTCTTCTTTATCTTTGTATCGGACCCCTGTTTGCCATTCCCAGAACCGCCTCGGTTTCCTTTCAGGTGGGGCTTTATCCCTTTATCGGAGAAGCCCATCAGAGACCGGGACTGCTGATTTTCACCCTACTCTTCTTTTTGGCGGCGCTGTATTTCTCCCTGCGACCGGGAAATATCCTGACCTATGTGGGGAAAATTCTGAATCCGCTCTTTCTCTTCTTTTTGGGGATTCTTTTGCTTACGGCCTTTCTGCATCCTATGGGGAGCATTCAAAGCCTCCCTCCCACAGAAGAATATGCGAAAAACAGCTTTGTCACCGGACTTTTAGAGGGCTATAACACCCTGGATGTGGTGGGGGCTCTGGCCTTTGGAAACATTTTGATTGAGACCATTAAAAATCGGGGAGCAAAGGACGGAAAGGAGGTTTCCCGTCTGAGTATTATTTCCGGAAGCATTACTACGGTAATGATGGCAATCGTCTATTTTGCCTTGGCCTTTACCGGAGCGGGCAGCAGAAGTCTTTTTTCTTTGCAGGCTAATGGAGGAGACATCCTGCATTCCGTTTCCACCCATTACTTTCCACGATTTGGCGGCATTCTGTTGGGAATTATCATTTGCCTTTCCTGTTTAAAAACGGCAGTGGGGCTGATTACCTCCACCAGTCTGGCTTTTGCTGAAATGTTCCCTAAAGGGCTTCCCTATAAAAAGCTTGTGCTGTTGTTTACCTTCTTCTCCTTCGCCATTTCCAACCTTGGTTTAAGTAGGATTATTCAATATACCGTTCCGGCGCTTTACTTTATTTACCCTATGAGTATAGTGCTGATTTTATTATGTCTGATAGGAGAGCATTTTCGGTTTGAAAAAAAGATTTTCCAAACCGCCCTTTATGTTACCGCGCCCTTTGCCCTTTTGGATGCCTACAAGGCGTTGCCGAAGGAACTGCTTGCAGGGATTCCTTTTCATGAGAAGATGATGAAGCTTCTTTCCCACATCCCTCTTTTTTCTATTGGCATGGGCTGGGTTATCCCGGCAGTTTTGGCCTTTATTCTTTCCTTCCTTTTTTGGAAAATGCAGGAAAGGAAAAAGCAAGGTATCGCCTAGAATATTTGCAGAATAAAAAAGCAAGGTGCCGCCTAGAATATATGCGGAATAAAAGCAATATATCCTATGGAATATTTGCAGAAGGAAAATGTGTCCCGGCATATGGAATAAAGGGAAAATAGCAGAAAAAATAGCAGAAAAAATAGCGGAAGGATTCCTTAAAGATATCTTTCCGCTGTTATTTTCTAAGGACTCTGTGCTATACTCTAAAGAAAAAAAGAAAGGACGGAAGACATGAAGGTTGTTCTTCTTGCAGGAGGCTTAGGCACCAGAATTTCGGAGGAATCCCATTTAAAGCCGAAGCCCATGATTGAAATCGGAGAAATGCCCATTTTATGGCATATCATGAAATATTATTCTTCCTACGGCTTTAAGGAATTTATCATATTGGCAGGCTATAAGCAGTACCTGATTAAAGAATATTTTGCCAACTATTTTCTGCACAATGCGGACATTACCTTTGACATGGGAAAGAATACCATGGAAGTCCACAACAGCGAGGCGGAGGACTGGAAGGTAACCGTAGTGGATACCGGCCTGCACACCATGACCGGCGGAAGATTAAAGCGAGTGGAAAAATACTTAAAGCATGAGCCCTTTATGCTGACTTATGGAGACGGAGTTTCCGATGTGAATCTGGAGGCTCTTTTGGACTTCCATAAAAAGCATGGCAAGCCGGCAACCATCAGCATGGTAAACCTTGCCCAGCAAAAGGGTGTTTTGGATGTGGATGCCGAAGGGCAGATTCGTTCTTTCCGGGAGAAGGAAGAAAAGGACGGCGCAGTGATTAACGGCGGCTTCATGGTTCTGGAGCCGGGAATCTTTGATTATCTACAGGACGACAATACCATTTTAGAGCAAAGTCCCATGCAGAATCTTGCGGCGGAAGGCAAGCTGATGGGCTATTATCATGACGGCTTCTGGCAGTGCATGGATACCCAGAGAGAGAAGAAGCTTTTGGAAGAGCTGTGGGCAAGCGGCAAGGCGCCCTGGAAGCGTTGGTAGCAAGGGCTCTGCAGCGTGTACGTTTGTCATGAATCGTTATGGGAAAATCAGTAAGTCAGCAGAGAAGTATTGCTTTAAGGAAGTAGGGGGCAAATGCATTTTCAAGAATTAAAAGCCTTTTATCAGGGGAAGAAAGTATTTTTAACAGGCCACACCGGTTTTAAAGGGGCGTGGCTTAGTTTGATTTTGCAAATGATGGGAGCGAAATGCACCGGCTATGCCCTAAAGGAAGAGCCGGGAGCTTTGTTCTCCCTCTTAAACTTAGAAAAGGGGATGCATTCTATCGAGGGAGATGTGCGGGACTATGACCATTTAAGGAAGGCGATGCAGGAGGCGGAGCCGGAATTGGTTTTCCACTTGGCGGCACAGCCCCTGGTGCGAGAATCCTATCTGTTCCCCAGAGAAACCTACGAGACCAATGTGATGGGAACGGTGAATCTTCTGGAAGCGGTGCGGCATTGTCCCTCTGTTCGTTCCGTGCTGAATGTTACTACGGACAAGGTTTACGAGAATCCGGATCAGGAGGGACACGCCTTTATGGAGGAGGAGAAGCTGGACGGACACGATCCCTATTCCAACTCCAAGTCCTGCTCGGAGCTGGTAACCCATAGCTATCAGAAGTCCTTCTTTTCCGAGGATTCCGCCTATGGAAAGGGCAAAAGCTTTCTTCCGCGGATTTCCACCGCAAGAGCGGGAAATGTGATTGGGGGAGGGGATTTTGCCAAGGACCGCATCATCCCGGACTGTGTGCGAAAGAGTATTAAGGGAGAGGCAATCGGCATTCGAAATCCCTACTCTGTTCGTCCCTATGAGCATGTCTTGGAGCCGCTTTTTGTTTATCTGGAAATTGTGGCAAGACAGGCAGGGGAAGAGGGAAAGCAATTTGCCGGCTATTACAATGTGGGGCCGGAGCTTTCCGATGCCATTACCACAGGAGCTTTGGCAGAGCTTTTCGTGGAGTTCTGGGGAGAGAACGCAAGCTGGGAGAATCAGGCAGAGCCCAATGCCCCCCATGAAGCGGGATTTTTACAGTTAAGCACGGAGAAGTTAAAGAAGGTCTTTGGCTGGCAGCCCCGTTATACCGTGAAGGAAGCGGTGGAGAAAACCGTGGATTGGTATAAGGCATGGCATAAAGGAGAGGACCTACGGAAGTTTTCCGAAGCACAGGTTTTGGCCTTTGCCTCGAAAGACCGGAATTGAGGCTTTAGATGGAGTCTTTAGATTGGGGCTTGAAAAGGATTTTTAGAGGAAGAACTAAGGCTGAAGCCTTGGAACAATCAGAACAAGGCTGTTTAAGAGGAAATCAGTTTTAGGAAAAGATATTTAAGGGTAGAACCGTAGAAAGGGTAGGGTATGGATTTAGCGGAAAAGCAGAGGCGGGGCTTCGCCATTTTGGAGGAGATTCACCGTATTTGTGAAAAACATAAAATCAGCTACCGCTTAGATTCCGGAACCCTGCTGGGAGCCATTCGCCATGAAGGCTTTATCCCCTGGGATGATGATGTGGATCTTTGTTTTTTACGGGAGGAATGGGAAAAGTTTGAAAAGGTGGCGAAGGAGGAACTTTCGGAAAACTTTGCCCTACTGATGCCTAACAGCTATAGAAACGGTCGTTCCTTTTATGACTTTGTACCCCGTATTGTGGATCTTAACAGCAAAAGACGGGAAGTTGAGGGAGAAGAGGATGCCTTTTACGAAGGAAAGCTGAATCATCTTTGGGTGGACTGCTTTATTTTAGATGACTGCCCGAGAAATGCCCTTTTGGATAAGCTGTATCGTTTTCGACAGCAGATGATTTTCGGTCTGGCTATGGGACATCGGAGGCGGCTTGATTTTCAGAAGTATTCACCTGTGGCAAAGCTCTTTGTGGCGGTTCTTGCCACTTTGGGAAAATGCCTTCCCCTGCCCTTTCTGTTTTCCTTGCAGGACAAATGGGCTCAGGGAGCAAGAAGAGAGAAGGAAGAGAGAAGAGGAGAGGATTTCCTTTATTTTTCCAATTATCAGCCGGACTTCCAGTATTGTAAGGTGCAATACAGCTGGGAGGAGCCGGTGCAGTATAAGCTCTTTGCAGGAAAAGAATTTCCGGTACCGGCAGACTATGACAGTGTATTGAAAATGCTATATGGGAATTATATGACACCGCCGAAGAAAGAAGAGCAGGTACCTAGCCACGAGGAAATGATTTAGAGAGAAGGGATGAACGTGGAAAAGATTTGTAGTGTGATTGTTTCTGTATATAACGAGGAAGACAGCTTAGAGCAGTTTTATCAGCATTGCAGTCAGTCTTGCGAAAAATTACAGGAGCTGGGCTATGGCTATGAAATCGTCTTTGTGAATGACGGTTCTCAGGATAAAAGTGCCATTCTTTTAGAAGATTTTGCAGAGAGAGACAAGGAACACGTGCGGGTATTGTCCTTTTCCCGAAATTTTGGCCATGAGGCGGCTATGACCGCAGGCCTTGACCATGCCAAGGGAGATTTTCTGATCTTTATGGATGCGGATTTACAGCATCCCCCCGAGCTGATTTCGGAAATGCTGAAAAAGTTTGAGGAGGGCTATCAGGTGGTGTCTATGGTGCGCACCAAGAATCCTTCTGCAGGTTTTGTGAAGAACATCACTTCCGCCCTTTTTTACTGGATTTTAAACCATGTTTCTCCGGTGCGTTTCGAGGAAAATGCTTCCGATTTCTTCGGCATTTCCAAAAAGGTACAGGAGGTTTTAAAGAAGTATTATCGGGAAAAAGTTCGTTACCTTCGGGGCTTTGTCCAGTCCGTAGGCTTTCCCAAAACCAGCATTCGCTATGAGGCGGCGGCAAGACAGGCGGGGCAAAGTCATTATTCCTTAAGTAAGCTGTGGCAGTTTTCCAAAAACACCCTTTTTACTTTTTCCAATCTGCCCTTACAACTGGGGATTTTTGCGGCCATTTGCAGTGGAGGACTGGGAACCCTGCTTTTGATTTACACCCTTTTAACCAGAAAGGGCGCCCCCTCCGGCTATGCCACCATCGTGGTAGTGCTTTGCTTTATGTTTGCAGTGCTCTTTTTCGTCATCGGAATTATCGGAGAATATATCGCTATTCTCTTTGAAGAGCTGAAGGACAGACCTCTATACATTTTATCGGATAGTAAAAATATCGAAGAAGATTCTGAAGCCTAGAAGTATCGGTATACAGAGGAAGGACAGTTTGGGATTTGAAAAAAATATATAGGTTTTCAGCAGTATAGGTCTGAAAACCTGTCTTATTGTAGAAAAACACCAAACTTCCGAATTCTAAAAAATTCTAAGAATGAAAGAAGAAAACTCTATTTTTTTTCAAAAAAAGAAAAGCTATAATCCTCCTTGATAATAAACATAATCGAAAGTTATTTCGAACAGGAGGAAAAAATGAAAAGAATTTTAAGCACTTTGACAGTATCCGCATTGGCCGTATCTATGTTAGCTGCATGTGGCAGCAGCAATGCCGGAAAGACCACTACCGCAGCTGCTGAGCAGAAGGAAAGTGCAAAGGCAACAGAGAAGGCGATGGAAGGAACCAAGGCCGCTGTAGAAGAGATGAGCGGAGACTTCAGCGACAAGAAGGTTGGCGTATGTATCTATCAGTTCTCTGATAACTTCATGACTCTCTTCCGTACAGAGCTGGAAAATTATCTTGTATCCAAGGGATTCAAGAAAGAGAACATCAAGATCATGGACGGTGCAAATGACCAGGCTACACAGACCAACCAGATCGAGAACTTCATCACCGACAAGGTAGACGTTTTGATTGTTAACCCTGTAAACTCTTCCTCTGCTGCGACCATCACCGATAAGGTACAGGCTGCCGGAATTCCATTGGTTTACATCAACAGAGAGCCGGATCAGGACGAAGAGAAGAGATGGGAAGAGAAGAACTGGGATGTAACCTATGTAGGTTGTGATGCTCGTCAGTCCGGAACCTTCCAGGGAGAGATTATCGCTTCCGTTGGAATGGACAAGCTGGATATGAACGGCAACGGAAAAGTTGACTACATCATGATCAAGGGCGACCCTGAGAACATCGATGCACAGTACAGAACAGAGTTCTCCGTTAAGGCATTACAGGATGCCGGAATGGAAGTAAATAAGTTGGACGAGCAGGTTGGTAACTGGGATCAGGCTCTTGCACAGTCTTTGGTTGCTAACGCATTGGCAAAGAACGGTAAGGATATCGAGGTTGTTTTCTGTAACAACGACTCCATGGCTCTTGGTGCATTACAGGCTATTCAGGCAGCAGGCAGAACCGTTGGAAAGGATATCTACTTAGTAGGTGTTGACGCTCTTGAGGAGGCTTGCCAGAACGTATTGGCAGGAACACAGACCGGAACCGTATTTAATGACTTCCTTACACAGTCCCACGCAGCAGGAGATGCAGCAATCAACTACCTGAGCGGTAAGGGAAATGACCACTACATCGGTTGTGACTATGTGAAGGTTACCAAGGACAACGCACAGGATATATTAAAGCTCTTAAAGTAATAAGATTTGCAGGAAAACTTTTTCAAAGCATGGATTTTCAGGAAAATGGAGATTTGCTAGAGAAATAGAAGCAGAAAACATTTTCCCAATACAGAACGAATTTGGGGAGTGCAGATGCATTGTGTATTTGCCTCCCCGATTGTTTTTCATTCCGAGAGTAGTGTGAAGAAATGGAGGAGGAAATGGCAGAGTATAAGTTAGAAATGAAAAATATCTCCAAATCATTTCCGGGTGTAAAGGCCCTAGACCAGGTGCAGCTATCCGTTCGTCCCGGAACGGTGCATGCCTTAATGGGAGAAAATGGAGCCGGAAAATCCACCCTGATGAAGTGCCTGTTCGGCATTTACAAGATGGATCAGGGAGAGATTTATCTGGATGGAAATAAAGTGGAAATCAACAATCCTGATGATGCTATGCTGCACGGTGTAGCCATGGTGCATCAGGAATTACAGCCGGTACTGGCTCGTTCCGTATCGGAAAATATGTATCTGGGACGTTTCCCGGTGAAAAAAATCGGACCGATTCAGATGATTGACCATAAGAAGATGAATCAGGATACGGAGAAGTGGTTGGCCGAGCTTGGTTTGTCTTACAATGTGAAGGCACCTCTGTCCTCTCTTTCTATCGGACAGATGCAGATGGTGGAGATTGCCAAGGCGGTTTCTCACGACGCCAAGGTCATTATCTTTGACGAGCCTACCTCTTCTCTTTCCGATAAGGAAGTAGAATTCCTCTTTAAGGTTATGGGGGACTTAAAGAAGAAGGGTGTAGCCATGATTTACATTTCCCATAAGATGGATGAAATCAAGCGGATTTCCGACGACATCACCATTATGCGTGACGGAACCTATGTAGGCACCTGGCCTGCAGAGGAGATGACTACCGAGCAGATTATTGCCAAGATGGTTGGTAGAGAGTTAAGCAATATTTATCCGGAGCATCATCACAGCATTGGAGAAACCATTATGGAGGTGGAGGATTTGACCTCCATTCATGAAAAATCCTTCCGGGGAGTTTCTTTCTCCATCAAAAAGGGCGAGATTCTGGGCTTTGGCGGACTGGTCGGCGCCCAAAGAACGGAGCTGATGGAAGGAATCTTCGGTATCCGTCATTTGGCTAAAGGAACCATCAAGGTTCACGGTAAAGAAGTGAAGATTAAAAGACCCAGAGATGCCATGGATGCGGGTATCGGTATGATTACCGAGGATCGCCGGGGAAACGGTATTTTCGGTTGTCTCTCCATCAAGGACAATGTGGGTGTTTCGATTTATAAGAAGTATTTAAAGGCAGGAATTATGCTGGACCATCCTTCCATTAACAAGGTGGTGGATGACAATATCAAGCGTCTGTCCATCAAGACCCCCAGCATGAAAGAGCATATCGGAAATCTTTCCGGAGGAAACCAGCAGAAGGTAATCATTTCCCGTTGGCTGGCAAAGGATCCGGATATTCTGATTATGGATGAGCCCACCAGAGGTATTGATATCGGGGCAAAGCATGAGATATACGAAATCATGGAAGAGTTGGCAAAACAGGGCAAGGCGATCATTATGATTTCTTCGGAAATGCCGGAGCTTCTGGGCATGGCGGACCGTATCTGCGTAATGTGTAACGGAAAGCTCACCGGAGAGCTGAATCAGCAGGAAGAAATGACCCAGGAAAATGTAATGAACTTTGCTACGATGTTTTAGGGGGATAGAAAATGGAAAAGACACAAAAACAAAAATTAACGGATTTTCTGATTAATAACGGCGTTATTATCGTTATGTTCATCCTGGTGATTTACACAGGATTAACCACAAAGAACTTTTTGACCGCGGATAACGGAATGAATCTTCTGGCCAATATGTCCTATCGTTTAGTTATCGCCTTAGGAATTGCGGGCTGCGTTATTACCGCAGGTTGTGACCTTTCCGCAGGACGTATGATCGGATTCGGTGCCTGCCTTGCAGGAACTCTTCTGCAAAAGGCGGATTATTCCGGACGTTTCTTCCAGTCCGAGCCCTGGGCTTCCATGGGAAATGGAATTTTACTTAAGATTAGTCCCATGAACCCCTTCGTGGTATTGTTCCTGGTAATGCTGATTTGTGCCCTCTTCGGTACCATTACCGGTTGGTTTATTGCTTACCTTTCCGTACCTCCCTTTATTGCTACCCTGGCAATGATGGAAATCATCTACGGTTTAGGCCTTCTCTATACCAACGCAACTCCTTTGGGAGGCTACATTGAGTCCTACACCATCTTCTCTACCGGAAAATTCTTGGGATTAAGCTATTTAATCTGGATTGCCCTTTTGATGGCGGCGCTTACCTGGTTCATCTTCAACATGACCAGACACGGAAAATATATGTATGCCATCGGTGGAAACCCACAGGCGGCAGAGGTTGCCGGTGTTCCTGTAAACCTTACCTTAGTATTGATTTATGCGAAGGCGGCAGCTTTCTACGGCATGGCAGGCTATATGCTGGGTGCGAAGGCCGGAGGAGCATCCGTAAATACCGGACTTGGTTATGAGATGGAGGCTATCGCAGCCTGCGCCCTGGGCGGTGTATCCGTAACCGGAGGACGAGGAAAGGTATCCAGTGCCTTCATCGGTGTGGCGGTTTTGGAACTTTTAAAGACCGCATTACAATACCTTGGTGTAAGCCCCAATGCGCAGTACATCGCCATCGGTATCGTAATCTTCATTGCCGCATCCTTGGATATTCGTAAGTACCTGACAAAGAAGTAAAAAAGAAGTAAAAGTGTCAAAAGAGCTTAGACCGGAATGGTCTTAGCTCTTTTTTCTTGTGCGCCTAGCGGCGCACGTTTCTAACGGGTTAAAGTCCCGAATTCGCCCGG
>CAUUUY010000033.1:0-10789 GCA_963548305.1 uncultured Oribacterium sp. | reverse complement strand
CACTACTTCCTTGGTGATACGGATTTCTCCGCTTTCGGAAGGATTGGTACTAAGAATGGCAAGCTCCAAAGCATTTAAGGCAACTCTGGCATCTCCGAAGGCATGCTCTGCCAAAAAGTCACAGGCCTCTTCCTCCAGCACCGCATTATAATTTCCCATTCCCCGAGTCTTATCCTGTGTCGCCGTTTGCAATAGCTTTACAATATCTTCCTTCTTTAAAGAATGCAATTCGAAAAG
This sequence comes from uncultured Oribacterium sp., assembly GCA_963548305.1. Classification (GTDB taxonomy): domain Bacteria; phylum Bacillota; class Clostridia; order Lachnospirales; family Lachnospiraceae; genus Oribacterium. The sequence goes on along the minus strand of CAUUUY010000033.1, from coordinate 10,552 downwards.
CTGGGAGCGGGAAAGCAGGGCGGTATTCACCTCAAAGTAGGGATTCTCCGTGGTCGCCCCGATCAAAATGATGGTGCCCTCCTCCACATGAGGCAGGAGATAATCCTGCTGCGCCTTGTTAAAGCGATGAATCTCGTCTACGAACAAGATAGTTTTTCTGCCGTAGCCTCCCATGTTTTCCTTGGCTCTTGCCACCGCCTCTTCCATGTCCTTCTTTCCGGCGGTAGTGGCGTTGATGGAGATAAAATCCGCCTTGCTGCTGTTGGCAATCACCTTCGCCAAAGAAGTCTTTCCCGTTCCGGGAGGCCCGAAGAAAAGAAGGGAATGCAACTGGTCCGAGCGAATTAAGCGGGATAAAAGCTTATCCTTTCCCAAAATATGCTCCTGCCCCACCACTTCCTCCAAGCTTCTTGGCCGCATTCTGGCGGCTAGAGGCGCCATCTTCTCTTTATTTTTCTCTGCCTGGTAGCTAAAGATATCCATGCTGATCCTTTCTTATTGAGATGCAATACTGTTGAAATGCAATACTGTTGAAATAAACTGCTTTGCAAAGCAAAGTGATTGATGAATATACTGCTATAATTTGTACTTCCAAGCTTTATTGTAGCTTGCTCCCCTTGCTTCCACAAGCTTATCCTCCTAAGCTGATTTGTTGCGGATTGAGTGTCTTTGTATAGTTAATCTCCTACTTAATCTGAAGCTTCGTCTATAGAATCACCCCACAGCTCCTACTTTTAATTTGACATCAACATTTTGGAAGGATAAAATGTCCATATATCAACATTTTAGAAAGCAAAAATGTCCATTCATCAACATTTTAGAAGATAATAATATCTGCCTATCAACATTTTAGAATAAAAATATATCAATCCGACAATATTTGGGGAAGATTTCAAGCTTTTTATAGAACAGCCATCGATTTTCCTCACGAAATTTCATTCCAAAATGTAGCTATAGTTGCAAAAGAGGAGCAAAGAATGTTAAAGAGAAAAGTGATGCGTCAATTGTGGAATTGGAAAAAACAGGAAAAGAAAAAATCTTTATTGCTTCTTGGGGCAAGGCAGGTGGGAAAGACCTATGCCGTTCAAGCATTTGGGAAATCAGCTTATAAAGAGATGCTGTATATTAATTTCAAGGAAAGCACCTCCGATCGCTCTATTTTCACCGGAGATTTAACTGTTGCTTCCATGATTACCGCCATGCGCTTTCGCTATCCCAACTTACAATTTATCCCGGGAGAAATTCTCATTTTCTTAGACGAAATCCAGGAGTGTCCGGAAGCTATCACATCTTTAAAATTCTGGACCTTAGATGGTCAATTCGATATTATTGCTTCCGGTTCCCTTCTTGGCATAGACTATCAAAGAGCCTCTTCCTACCCGGTAGGGTATGTTGAGTATCTGCGAATGTTCGGCTTAGACTTTGAAGAGTTTTTATGGGCAAAGGGTATTCAGGAAGATCTGATTGCTGATTTAAAAACTCTCTTTATAAGGAAGACACCGGTAGCCGAAGCTATTCATAATACCATGATGTCCTATTTACGAGAATATCTCGCCCTGGGAGGGATGCCCGAAGTCCTGGCAAACTTTATGGAACATCAGGATTTTCGAATCGCAGATCAAATACAAAAAGAGCTTTTGATGGGCTATCGTTATGATATTGCCCACTACGCTCGGTCTGATGAAAAAGTCAAAGCGGAAAAATGCTTTTTATCTTTAGGAAGGCAAGTTCTGGACAAAGAAAATCATAAATTTCAATATAAGGAAGTGGAAAAAGGGGGAAGGGCACAGAAATTTTATTCCAGCATTGACTGGCTCTTTTCGGCAGATATGATCTCCCTTTCTAAATTAGTGACAGACGTGCAGTACGATCTCTCCGACTATGCCAGAGAGGATTTCTTTCGAGCCTATACTACAGATTTATCTTTACTGATTGCCATGAAAGATTTCGGTTTGAAACAGCATATTATCGAAAATACCCTCCTGGCCAATACAAAAGGAGGCTTATATGAATGCCTAATAGCGGATATGCTCATCAAAAAAGAACTCCCCCTTTATTTTTACAAAAATGAAAGTAGTAAAAAAGAAATTGACTTTTTAACACAAAAAGATGGAGAAATTTGGGCTATCGAGGTTAAAAGCGGACAGAGTAGAGCAAATTCTTTAAACTGGCTGATAAATCAGAAGCATGTTTCCAGAGCTTATAAATTTCATGACGGAAACATCGGCGAAGAAGGAGGCGTTCTGTCTATGCCCCTTTATATGGCGGTATTTTTATAAGAAGGGAAGGAAAATGTATGTGGTGGGAAGAATGTAAAAGTATCGAAGCAAAGATTATTGCCATGCGAAGGGACTTGCATAGAATACCGGAGCTTGACTTTCATTTGCCAAAAACGCGTGAGTATGTCACTCATCAATTAGATGAAATCGGCATTCCCTATCGACTTTCTGAAAAGGACAGCAGTATTATCGCCACTTTAAAGGGAAAGCATCCCGGAAAAGTTCTGGCTCTTCGGGCAGACATGGATGCCCTGCCCATAACAGAAGATACTAAGCTCCCCTTTTGTTCCGAGCATAAGGGATGTATGCATGCCTGCGGTCATGATGCCCACACCGCTATGCTGTTGGGCGCCATTCGGGTTCTCTACCCCCATAGGGAAGAACTGAGGGGAGAAATTCGTTTTCTCTTTCAAACCGCTGAAGAGCAGGCAAAGGGAGCTGCTGTTTTACTGGAAAGCGACGCTTTAGAAGGGGCTGATGCCATTTTCGGCATGCATATCGGAAGCATCTTAGGCAAGGATATTCCCAGTGGTACTATGGTCTGTGTCTCCGGTCCGGTAATGGCGTCCTATGATCGTTTTATCCTGGAGGTGCAGGGTGTAGGTTGTCACGCTTCTACCCCGGAGAAAGGCATTGACCCCATCAACATTGCCGCCCATATTGTACTGGCTTTACAAGCGATTCCTTCCAGAGAAATTGCCGGAACGGATCCTGCCATTCTTACCATCGGTTTGATTCAGGGAGGGGAGCTCTACAACGCCATCCCTTCCGGCGTACGAATCGAAGGAACTACCAGAGCTTTTCAAGAAGATATTCGGCAAAAACTGGCTAAACGCATTGGAGAAGTTGCGGAAAACACTGCCAAAGCCTTCGGCGGAACGGTAAATTTCCGTATGGACTTCGGCGCACCGCCTGTTACCAATGATTCGGATATTACCGCCTTTGCTCAGGGCTGTCTTCAAGAAGTCTTTCAGGATAAGCTCCTAACCCACATAGACAAGCCCAGTATGATTGGAGAGGACTTTGCCCTATACCAGCAGAGAGTTCCGGGATGCTTTTTGTTTTTAAGCTCCTCCAATCCGGAAAAGGGCGCCGATTACCCTCACCACCACGCCAAGTTTACCGTCGATGAGGATGTTCTTTGGAAAGGAAGTGCCGCTTTCGTAGCTCTGGCGGAAGGTTTTCTAAAACGAGATATCGCACACTACGCGAGCGATACTCGTTAAGAATAAAAATGCAAAAAGCGACTTCCTTGGGAAAAATCCCTTGGAAATCGCTTTCTTTAATCATAAGCGGCGTTACGCGTAACTCTTATGATAAATGATTTACATGTATCTTTTCAAAAAGGCATTGCCTTATCGCCAAGTAATCGGCTTGGTTCTATCCGGAATAATCTCAATCCAGTATCCATCCGGGTCTTCGATAAAATAAATTCCCATGCCGTGATTTTCAAAGCAAATGCATCCCATCTTTTCATGTCGGTCATGGGCCGCACCGATGTCCACTGTCCGCATAGCCAGGTGGAACTCCTGCTCTCCCAAGTCATAGGCTTCTGTTCTATTCTTCAGATAGGTTAACTCCAAACGAAAATCCGTAGAATCATCTCCCAGATACACGATGATAAAATCATCCTGCTCATTTCTGCTTAATTCATGTAAGTCCAGCGCTTCCTCATAAAAGCGTATACTTCTCTTTAAATCCAGCACATTGAAATTAAAATGATTAAATGAAAAATCGCTCATTGCTTCCCCTTTTCCGTTGTCCTTCATCTATTCTGTCTGTCCATCTCCGCAAGTGTTTCCTTAGGATAACAGAGAAAAACTTCAATGACAAGGAATTCCCCAAAGAATAAAGAGAATTTTAGAAACAAATAGGAGAAACTAACGGGGGTATCAAAGGGACTATCTCTATTAGGCCTTTTTAAGGAAGATATGCTCCAAAAATCTCAGGCAGGCATAGATGGTAAAGCCTGCGGCAATGATGGTTTCCAGTAAAACCACCGGCTGCATGAAGGCAAGGCTCATTCCCATTTTCCCTAAAACCATCACGCTTTGCTTTGTAGCAATAGCGGAAATAACGAAGGGGAAGGTAAAGGCTGCATAGCTTGGGTAGAAGGGGAGCTTCAGGAAGGAAATGCTCTTTACCAGGGCAAAAAGGTAAATCACTGAGGTTGCTGCCAGTAAGAAGAGTACAAATCCCTGATTCTTCTCCGCAAATGCCTGATTATAGCCGGCAGTGCAAAGAGCCATAGGCGCTGCATAGATCATCATTAAAGGCTTTGCAGGTTCCGGTACCGGCATTTTCAGATAACGTTTCGAAACCACCACCAAAAGAATCAGCAGAGCGATAAAGCCGAAGTAAAAGATTCCCTGTCCCAAAGCCTGCATTTTATAAGCCGGAGAGGTAAGGGATGCCACTACGATTCCCACATAAACGATATACCATACCGTATGAACATTTTTCTCCTCAAAGTGCAAAACGTAGGTTTTGGTGAAATAGAGGAGTAAAAGAACCTGTAAGAGGATGGCTACACACCATAAGGGAAAGGCAATGCCCGGAACAAAGGGCTTTGCATACACGGAAAACAGCATTAAAGCCATGGGGAAGGTGGCGGTAACACCGGCACCAATGGGATTACTGAATTCTTCTTTGAGTACTTGTGGAAAGAAAATCGCCTTACACAGAAGAAGAAGGAGCAGTACAAAGGCTACTCCTCCAAAAATCAGGCGAATTCCCTCACCGTAGGATTGTAATAAATTTCCCAAAGCTGCCATTCCCAAAATGACACCGGAAATAGCCAAGGGGACTCTTTTGATTTTTTCCATACTTCCTCCTTATACCACTTCTTTTACAGGTGGAAGGTAAGGTGCTTCCAGACCCTTAATAGGCTCGGAATCAACATTTTCAACTCCTAACTCTCTGCAAAGAATCTCTGCAACTTTTCCGGCGCAAAGTCCTGTGAAAGCGATACACTGCTTCTTATGCTCTCCCCCTGCCATATCAAAGCCTCTGGTAAGAACACGGCAGCAAGCGGCATGCTTAGCGTTGGAATCTCTGAACCAATCGTGTAATTCCTTGGACAATGCCATCAAAGCATTTACCTTTGGATCCTTAGGACCGTCCGGTGTTGTTCTACCGAAGAACATACCAAGAGCAAGGATTCCGCCGTTTAAAGCTCCGCACATACAGCCGGAACGACCTGCTCCGATAGACATACCGGAAGACATGGCAATAACGGACTCCGGAACATCCGCCTGGAAAGCATCACGGATTACGGACATTACCGCCTCACAGCAGAAGTATCCGCCGGCATACTGCTCCTCTGCCTTTCTCTGTACTTCCTGAGGGCTTACCTTCGTTGCATGATAAGTAACAATAGACTCCATATTTTTCTCCTTCTTTAGCGTCTTTCCCGGTCTTATTTCAGAAAACAGAATCTCTTTCGCAAAATTTCTTTCGCTTAGATATAAAAAAATTTCCCCTTCGGATAGGCTCTTTCCGGTCTATGAAAGGAAAATGTTTTACGCTCACTTCTGTTTCGCGGAAAAGTGATTTTGAGGAAAGACAATGATGTGTATTCTTCTCCGACCGCATCTATTTTATCTAAGGAAGGGGGCAAAGTCTAATTTTGAATTCTTATAAAACTCTCTTTTTTATGTGTTTTTACTATAATTAATCTTTAAGAGAAATTGCATAAAATCTCTTTACTTATGCACAGGAGCTTTTTCTTTTCTTTCCGGCTTCTTTTAGGAAAATCCTTGTATTTCCTTATAGATAGCAAAAAACCCGGCGTTTCCGTCGGGTTCTCTGCTGTATAGAGTAGTAAGGGTCGATTAAACCTGTTCGCCAATTTTTAGGTCGAATCCTTATCGATTCGAGTAAGGCAATTCTACCCTATTTCTCCCAGCTTGTCAATTCTTTTTCAATCCTATTTGGGCATTTTATCCTGTTTTCTTCATTAAAATAATTATCAATTTGAGCTTTTTGCATAAATCGGTTTTATGCATAGATATAAATGAAATATACCGTCCTTTTTTTCGCTTTAAAAGGGTATATTTTTTCGTTGCTTGCCGGCTCATTTCAAAAGTCGGTTCAGCCGGTTTTTCATCTGCCCTTAGGCATTTTCAGAAGGAGAATTAGCCAGCTTTTACCTGCTTTTAGGCATTTCAGGGGAAAGCTTTCCGTTTTCCTTCTTCTTATACCAATCCTTTCCCAACATGATTCTACTAATCAGCATGGAAGCTACCGTATCGCCGCAGGAATTCAACAAGGTACATCCGGCGTCAAAAAGCTGGGTCAGCATCAGCATCATAGGCAATGCCTGTGGCGGAAAACCGAAGGCCGCAAGAATCATGGTTTCCATCGCAGCTCCGCCACCGGGTACAGAGGAAACTGCCACGCTGGCTACTACGGATACCACTATCGCATAAAGATAATCTCCTATGCCGTGGAAGGAATGACCGAAGAGTGCGGAAACCAATAAAATCTCATACACTGTCGCAAGACATGCTCCATCCATATGGCAGGTGGCTCCGGTAGGAATTACCACTGAGGAAATCTCTCTCGGAACGCCCAGTTCGTCACAGGATTCCAGCTGTAAGGGAATGGCTGCTGCAGAGCTTCTGGTTCCCAATGCCGTTAATGCCGGAAGGAAAATTACCCGGAAGAAATTTTTCACTCCCCAGGGGCCTGCTGCCAGAAAAGCATAGAAGCCAAGGAAAAGGAAGAAATATACGATAACCGTGGGATAAAAGGTAAGTAAGGCTCTTCCATAGGTTTTAATCAAATCCATTCCATAGGTACCGGTTAAATCCGCAAAATAGGCCCCGATTCCAATGGGGGCCAGCTTCATTAAAAGAGAAACCATCTTATAAAAGACCTTAGACCACTGACTGAGGAAATTGGCAACGTATTCGCCTTCCTTTCCCATTAGAGAAACTGCCATTCCGGTAAAGATGGAAAAGATAATTAAAGGAAGGATATGAGCTCGGCTGATGACCAAGGGGAAGTCGGAAACCGTGAACATGTCTACAATCTGCGTAGCCATATCCGTTTTCTTGATTTCCTCTACCGCCTCCGATACCAGATTCAAATTGGTATCCAGTCCCACAAAATGCACTACGGTAAACATCAATATAGCCGCGATAGCTGCGGTACCCACAAAAATCAGAATCAGGTAAAAAAGCAATTTTCCTACCTTATTGGTATCCGATACATTGGCAATGGAGGCGGAAATAGAGAAGAAAATCAGCGGTACCAGGAGGGTAAACAAAAGATTTAGAAAAATCTGTCCCACCGGCTTTAAAAATGCCACCTTCTCCCGAAATACCAATCCTAAAACAGCACCTATCGTTACACACAGCAGGAGAAGCAGCGGTTCCTTATAGGCTTCAAGCCCTCCCTTATTTTGCGGGTTCTGTTTCGAGCCGCCTTCTCTCTCTACATCCGGGCTGTTCTGCGACATCATTCTACTTTCCTCTACTATCTCTTTGTTTTCTCCCATAGACTCTCCCTTCTTTCAACCAATCACCCTTACACTCCACTTTTACGACATTTCCGCCAAAGAAAGTCTGTATTTTACTGATATGATTAGTGAAATTATTACAATTTTATACTACTTTTAATATTTTATTCAAAATACTTTTTTTTGCAAGAAAAAATTTGCGGAAGCTTTTTCAAACATTTTCCTGCTCTTCTGCTCACAGTTCTTCTCACTCTATTTCTTTTTCAAAAAATGGAGTAAGTTATGTATCGTAGTGTAAGAAAGGAAAACACCGGCAGTAATAAAAGTAATGACTGTAATGAAAGTAATTACCCTAATGAAAGTAATGAAATACAAAAAGCGTTGAAAGGAGTTTCTATGAAAAAGGTACTGGCATTTTTTGCAGAAGGCACGGAAGAAATTGAATGTTTAATGGTGGTGGATATTTTACGAAGAGCAGGTGTTTCTGTGGAGCTTATTGCGGTTGCTCCGGATAAGCTCGTGAAGGGCTCCCACCAGATTACCGTGCTTTGTGATAAGAATATTTCCGAGCTTTCGGAAAATGATTTTTCCGCTGCGGATTTACTTTTCTTACCCGGTGGAATCCCGGGGGTTCCCCATTTAGAGGAAAATAAAAGCCTGCTGGAAGCTTTGCAAAAGCAGTTCCAAGCAGGAAAGGATCTGGCCGCCATCTGTGCCGCTCCCGGCATTTTCGGCCGTCTGGGATTTTTGAAAGGGCAACACTTTACCTGCTATCCGGGCTTTGAAGAAGGCATTTCTGACGTAGACGGCGCAAAATGGAGCGGAAAAGCCGTGGAAGTGGGAAAACAGATCATCACCGGAAGAGGAATGGGCGTCGCTTTAGACTTCGCTTTGGCACTGGTGGAAAGACTGGAGGGTGCTGAAAAGGCCGCCCAGCTAAAGAAAGGGGTTCAGCATCCTGAATGCATTTAAAATGCATTTAGACTGCTTTCAAGCATCCTAAAAAGGTGAAGCAATAAATTCAGCCAGGTTTTCTATAGGATAGGGGTGAAATGAGTGGTAATCTGAGCCCGATACTTGCAAAATCTGATGAAGTGAAGAACTGTAAAAATCAATATGTGAAGCGAATAATGCAGTATGGGTCTATAATAGGGGCAATCTGAGCCCGTCAGTACTTACTGAAAGCGAGCAAAGCGAAGCTTGAAGTTAGTACTGTTACGAAGGCGAAGTTAGCGAGAGCGTGCCCCTATTATAGACCCATACTGCATTTGAGCGCATCCTTATGATAAATACAGTACTTCAATACATTGGATTAGGCTAGCGAAAGCGTGCCACGAATTTCATCCCTATCCTGATTAGAAAACCATAAATTTATGAATTCACCTTCTTTGCTTCCCCTCTTTCTATCATCCGATCCACCTCTAGCTTAATCAGGCTTGCAATGGGGGCTGCCAAGAAAATACCCAAAACGCCCCCCACTGCCCCTCCGATAATCAAAGAAATAATCACCAGCAGGGGATGAATGTCTATACTGTTGGAGAGGAGTCTAGGGTTAATCACATTGCCATCTATGGTTTGAATCACAAAAACCGCCAATACAGCAGGAAGCAGCTTGGCAAAGTCTCCGTAAAGAGCGCAAACCAAAATGGTGGTTCCATAGGCTACAAAGGGACCCACATAGGGAATGAGATTTCCGATTCCGGTAAGAATTCCTATGGCCAAGGCATAGCGCACCCCTATAAGACTTAGGCTGGTACTGACCAAAATAGCCATAATGATACCGTCAATCATCTGTCCACGGATATAGCCGGAAAAGGCTCTGTCCGCATCCTTTAAAAAGCCCCGAAGGGCTAAAACTCTCTTTTCTCCAATCAGTAAGCGTAGAATTCTCTCCCAGTACAGGGCGATTTTTCCTCCGTCTGCCAGAAAATAAATGGAAAAAATAATGCCGAAAAGTAGAGTGCTTATCAGGCTCCCCATATTTCCCACAGAAGAGAGGAAATTACTACCCAGGTTTTGTACAAAGCTTAAAAGCTTTGCTAAAAAAGTCCGTATTCCCTCCTGTAAATCATTTCCCGCAATAGGAATCTCTGAAACTCTTTGGTTTAAATCCTCATAAAAACTTTTCAAGAGAAGAAGCACACTCTCCAAGCCCTTTGCAAAATCTTCTCCCTGAATCAGCTGGATATTTTTGGTAAGGACGGATACAAAAAGTGAGGCCAGAAGTACCAGAGAAAGTAATATCAAGAGATAGCAAAGCAGGATTCCCAGATTTTTCCGTAGCTTCTCTTTCTTCCCGAAAAGAGGAATTTTCCCCAAAGCCCTCTCCAACATGGAGCAGAGAGGACTGAGCAAATACGCCAGAGCAAAGCCTAAGAGAAGGGGAGAAGTGACCTGAGAGAACCATGAAAAGTGACTTGCCCATAAAGAGGGAATCCCTTCTAGATGATCCACTACTCGGCTCCCCAGATGATACAGAAGGGCCGTCAGCAATACATATACCGAAATCATCAGGTATTTTTTATTCCATAAATCTTTCCAATTCATTTTTGACTTCCTATTCTCCTTAGCTTCTACTTTTCTACTTTATTATTCTTTTACTCTTAGCCTCTTTGGCTTTATGTTCCGTCCTGTGCTTACTACTTTCCTTACTTTACCCTTACTTTTACTTTAGCTGCTGTTATTACTTGAACTGCGCCTTTTCCTCTAAGCGCAGTTTTTCCTGAAACCGCCGACTTTGTTCTTGATACTCTTTTTCCTGATCTCGTACGAACAAAGATTCTGCCGTTTGACTTTGGCACATGTCCTG